>WRFK01000182.1 GCA_009778835.1 Spirochaetaceae bacterium | reverse complement strand
TGCTTTTGTGAGGCTCTTGCATTTTGCAGTATAATAAAAAGTCTTTAAGTGATAGAGATTCATAACTATTTTTCATGTTAATAATTACTTTGCTTCTAGTCAATACCCCAGAGATTTTTTATAAAATATATAAAAATTTTATGTTTTGTGATTTTTAAGGTTTATTCTGTGCGCGTTATTTGATTACATTACACAACCTTCTGACTGCAAAGCGCCTGCCAGCAGCAAGTTCCAGGGCAAGGTTGTTGTTTTAATAATAAATATAGTTTATGTTAAACCAACAATAATAATTTTCATAAGAGGTATAAATATGTTTGTAGTTTGTCTTGATCTTGAAGGGGTACTAGTCCCTGAAATATGGATAGGAGTATCAAAAAAAACAGGAATCGATGAGCTTAAACTCACGACACGCGATATTTCCGATTATGATTTACTTATGAAAAGAAGAATAGGGATACTTGATCAGCATAATTTAAAACTAAAAGATATACAGGATGTTATTGCTACAATAAAGCCGCTTGACGGAGCGGAAAAATTTTTAAATGACCTTAGGGAAATTACACAAGTTGTAATTCTTTCAGATACTTTTACACAGTTTGCTTCCCCTCTTATGAAACAGCTTGGATGGCCTGCAATTTTCTGTAATGAGCTTATTATAGATAAAACCAACAGGATCGCAGATTATAAATTAAGACAAAAAGACGGGAAAAAGCATGCTGTTATGGGATTTCACTCAATGGGATTTAAAGTAATTGCAGCAGGCGATTCATACAATGATCTTTCAATGATAAGAGAAGCAGACGGAGGCGTGCTATTCTGTCCGCCTGAAAAAATTATTGGAGAAAATCCCGATATTCCTGTAACTTTTACTTATGATGAGCTTTTGTCAAACATAAAAATGTTTCTGGAAAAGAATTAGTTAGCAGAACGTTTTTTCTTGATAACAGAAAGAATTTCTTCTCTGAGTCTTGGATACAATATTATAAGATTTTTTAAATTCTCAAATGATATAGTCATCTCTCCGGCCTTTGCGCTTTTCTCGAGTTTTTCTGCTGCATTTCCGAATTCTGCCATGGCAAGACTCCAGGAACCACCCTTGATTGTATGCGCTTCTCTTCCCAATAATTCAAAATTCTTGTTTTGGAGATAAACCTTCATATTTGATAGTTGAGTTCTGATTTTCTTTTCAAACTCTTCCAATATTTCAAGAAGCACTTCTTTCTCTCCGCTGAATATATCAAGCGCTTTATCATAATCAAAGACCTCTTTTTTTTCCTCTGTGTCTGCCGAGGAATCATCTGTAACAAAAACTACTTTATTCTGGCTGTCTTGAACAGGTTTTTCATTTTCTGCTTCAGCAGCGCTAACTTCTTCCAGGTTTGCAAAATCCTCTTCATTAATAATCCATTTGCAGAAAAGTTTAGCCAGATCGGTTTTTTTAAATGGCTTGGAAAGGAAGTCATCCATACCTGCTTCGAGAATCTTTTCCATTTCACCTGTAATTGCATTTGCTGTTACAGCTATTATAGGCGTTTTGATTCCCATTTCACGAATTTTTCTGGAAGCATCAAGGCCGTTCATAACAGGCATCTGTATATCCATCAAAATGAGGTCAAAAGTTCTTTCCGCAACAAGCTCAACCGCAATCAAGCCGTTGTCCGCAACCTCAACTTCAATGTGCAAACTTTCAAGAATTGTTTTAAAAAGTTTCTGATTCACATAATAATCTTCTACCACAAGGAATTTTTTCCTGTTTGAATGCATAAATTCCTTAATGATCCCAAGTTCCTGTTCTACATCTATACTCTTATCTTCTTCATCAATATCAACAACTATATCAAGAGATTTAAAAACAGCAGAATAAAGAGAATTCTTTTTTACAGGTTTATTTATATATCCGTCAAACCAGTTAAGAAGCCTCATTTTTGCTTCATCGCCACCCATTCCAATTGGCGTCATAAGGATTTTTTTTATATTTGAAAAATATCCGGTTGTATTTATTTCGCTTGCAAGCTGCCATCCATCCATTCCAGACATTCTTTGGTCAATAAGCATAAGATCAACAGGAGCAACTTCTCTCTTTTGGAAAAATTCAAGAGCCTTTGCTCCGCTTTCAGCTTCAAAAACTTCTGCATCAATTTCTTCAAGATAGCTTTTTATCTGTTTTCTGCTTGTTTCATTATCATCTACAATAAGAATTCCTATTCTTTCTGAAAATTTAGGCGCTGCTGCGGGAGCATCTTTTGGCAAAGGAGCCACGCCAGTTTTAACTGTAAACCAGAAAACAGATCCTTTTCCTTCTGCGCTCTCAACTCCAATCTGTCCGCCAAAAAGCTCCACAAGCTGTTTGCATATAGAGAGTCCAAGTCCTGTGCCTCCGAATTTTCTGGTAACAGACGAATCCACCTGTGTAAATGCATTAAATAAAACATGCTTTCTGCTGTCAGGTATACCTACTCCGGTATCTCTTACAAAGAAATTTAAAACCATTTCACCTAAAGATGGGGGCTCGGCAAGCACGCTAAGAACAATTTCACCTGATTTTGTAAATTTTATGGCATTGTTAAGAAGATTCATAATGATCTGTCTTAGCCTTACAGGATCGCCTTTAATTTTTTTAGGCACTTTTGGAGAAATAGATAAAACTACTTCAAGTCCTTTTTTATGCGCTTCCATTGCAACAAGAGTTGTAGCATCTTCCAATGTTTCGTAAATATTAAAATCAATTTTTTCGAGCTCAAGTCTTCCTGCTTCAATTTTTGAGAAATCAAGAATATCGTTTACAAGACCTAAAAGCACTTCAGCAGAAAAAAGAATTTGTGTTCCGTATTCTCTTTGTTCCATATTAAGCACTGTCTCAAGCATAAGCTCCGACATACCAATAATAGTATGAAGAGGGGTTCTTATCTCGTGGCTTACATTAGCTATAAACTCGGATTTTGTTTTTGTAGCCTGCTCTGCTATATCTCTTGCTTCTTCGATTTTTTTCTCGGCGCTTTTAAGTTCCGTTATATCTTCAATAAAACTTATATAAAATTTTTTTCCGCTGTGGATTGGTCCAAGGTTTATCATTATTGAATAACACAACTTTTTGCCATCTGCGCTTGTTATCCATTTTTTCTGGTTTATAACCTTTTTATCATCTCCTTTTACCTGTTCAAAGATGCTTATAAATTCACGGTAAAATTCCCTGTCCATGGCTGCGAACAGCGGACAAGACAAAAGGGTTTCTCTTTTTTTTCTCGTTAGCAGACAGAATGCCTGATTTACTTCCTGTATTTCAAGATATTCATTGAAAGTAAATATTGAAAGAGGAGAATTTTCCAAAAATGTTAATAACTGTTCACCATACATACTCTAAAATCCAGGGTTAAGAATTTCTGCTGTTTTTCTTTTTATTAAATTAGGGTTGAGCGGTTTACTCATATAAGTTTTTACCCCATATTTTACAGCTTTAAGAACGGTTTCTTTCTGCGAAAGAGCAGAAAATATTATTACCGGAGTTTTTATTACATTCTTGTTGATAAATTCAAGCACTCCAAAACCATCAACTTCGGGCATCATAAGGTCAAGAAAAATAAGATCAAATTCTTTATTCTCAGAGAGGGCATCTATAAATAGTTTTCCGTTTTCAAACATCTCTATCTGCCACTCAAGGGTTTTAAAAGAGGTCTTTACAAACTGCCTTATAACAAAATCATCATCAACAACCGCAATTTTTACATTGCTGCCGATTGTTTCAAGCTTTCTTGTGAGATTTTCTGTTTCAAATCTCATTTCTATTTTTACTTCTTTTACTTCCTTGGTTTTTGGATTCAAGAG
>WRFK01000181.1 GCA_009778835.1 Spirochaetaceae bacterium | reverse complement strand
AGACTAAGCGCTCCTTGCGAAAGAGCAGCAGCAATTACAGTTGCAGCAGTCCATGCGAAAAGTTCCTGTGTTTCAAGATTAGCTTTGGCATGCTGCATCCCTGTACCAAGACTCCTCAATGGCTGAACAATAACTTCTGCTGCAACTATTACTTTCCAGCAAAGGGAAAGAGAGCTCCGAAGCCCTCCAAGAATAAAAGGGATAAGCGTAGGGATATAAAGATATTTTAGAGTTTCCCTTCTGCTCATTCTGAATGAAACAAAAAGTTCTTTAAGTTTTGAATCTGCGCTGTTGATCCCTTCAATGATATTGAAAGTGATCACAGGGAAGACCATGAGAAAAGCAGTAAAAACAGGAGTTCGTCCTGAGCCGAGAAAAAGAAAAAGAATAAGGATTACTGATATTACCGGAGTAGCTGATATCACCGAGAAGGTTGGTTTTAAAAAAGCGAATATCCGTTTATCCAAACCTGCGGCAATGCCTGCTGTTACTCCCAATGGAACTGCGATCGCGATCCCGCCAAGAACCCGGAGAAAACTGTTCCCCAAAGCAGAGAGAAAGCGTTGAGTAAAAATCAGGCTGCAAAAACTTTCAAGCACAGGCAAAGGGCCCGGCAAAATAAGAGTAGAACCATAAATCCTTGCTGCTGCTTCCCACACAAGAAGCAGAAAGGCAACTCCAGCCAGAGTCCATGGAAGATATTGACGCTTACTCTCTATACTCATTTAAAATCACCAACCTGTTATTGGGTTATAATAAAATCTATCACCTGGCATTGCGTTGCCAATGGACGCAGGATCATTTTCAAGAAATACTTTAAATAGCTCTTCCAGAGAAGATCGCGCATCAGCAGCGGGGATAAACACATAGCTGCTTTTTGGAATCGCAGCTGCAACAACAGCAGACTTAAGCCCAAGCCCATGTTTTTCCGCTGCTTCTCCAGCCTCAGCAGGATGGGCAACAACCCATTCAATAGAAGCTTTTACTGCATCAATTATTTCCTTCACAGAAGCAGCATTGGCTAAAGCAAAAGCCCCATCCACAACCAGTAAGGTCATGGGATAATTATCAGTACCACCTGATCTAATCCACTCTTCCTGGATATCAGAGATCTGTTTTAAATCCTGCTTTCCCATAAGTGCCATTGTTGCAAAAGGCTCAGGAAGCAGTGCATTGGAAACCCTGCCTGCAATAAGTGCTTGCGCTATTTCTGGATAAGCAAGAGCATAACCCAAAGTAACATCCGCATCAGGGTCAAGGCCATGGCTGCGAAGTATCTTTCGAAACAAATGGTAAGGGGTAGCTCCCTGCCCCGCAACCTCAATGCTCTTACCCCGCAAATCTTTTATGGATCGCACAACAGGATCAGAGCTAAGAAGAGTTAGCATCCCTGTACCAATAGTTGCAACTACCCGCACATCCTTTCCGGATGAAGCAATTTTTGCAGCCATATTGGCAGGGAGAATCCCAATCTTTGCTTCACCTGAAATAAAACGTGCAGCCATAAGATCAGCGTTAGCCAAAGCTTCAACCTTGATATTAAAACCATTTATTTGCGGAGGATCTTCGAAAAGACGCACCATCCCCACGCCTGATGGCCCCTTGAGGCTGTAAATAGTTAAGGCTTTTGCTTTATTTTCATTACTCCCAAAAGCATGAATCAAACATGGGAAAATAAATATGAATACAATTGCAACACTGATATTTCTTGCTATTGATCTCATAGGATACATAGTAAGACAATTTCTGTTTTTTTGTAAGCAGTTTTTCCAAACTCTTTACTACTGATAAGTTTACATTTCCCAACAATTGGGTTAAAGTAATGATCAGTTAGATTTAAACTTTCTTGAGGAATTTTATTTATTCGATTTAGGAGGAAACTTTGAAACGGATCTTTGCATTAATATTATGCGCCACTTTGGCAATGGGAATGGTTTATGTCGGATGCAAAAGCGACAAAAAGAGTACAGGAGAAACAGGAGAAGACAAATCTCTCCAAAATATCATGAGCAAGAAAAAACTTGTTATGGGACTGGATGATTCTTTTCCTCCAATGGGTTTCAGGAATGAGAAGAACGAAATCGTAGGTTACGATGTTGACCTTGCAAAGGAAGTAGCCAAACGGATGGGAGTCGAACTGGTACTCCAGCCAATAGACTGGAATGCCAAGGAACAGGAACTCAACACAGGTGAAATCGATTGTATATGGAATGGTTTTACAATTACAGAAGAGCGGAAAAAAAATCTGCTTTTTACTCCCCCATATCTTAAAAACGCGCAGGTAATTGTAGTAAAAGGGAATTCTTCTATTAACACAATGAAGGATCTGGCAGGCAAACCCGCAGGGACCCAGGCAGGCTCAGCATCAATAGAAGCTCTTGACGGAGCTCCTGAATTCAAGGCAAGCCTGAAAAGAGTTATAGAGTACAAAGACTTTCTCTCTGCTCTTATGGATCTTGATGTAGGCGGCATTGATGCGGTAGTTATTGACCTTGTGGTTGCAAACGACAACATCAACCGTTCCGGCAAACCTTTCCGCATTTTAAAAGAAACTCTGGATGATGAAGAGTTCGGCGTAGGTTTCCGCAAGAACGACACAGCTTTGGCAGACAAGGTTTGGGCAACTCTCCTTGATATGGCTAAAGATGGTACTGTAGCCAAAATTTCTACTCATTGGCTGGGTGCTGATATTTCCATTATAGGTAAATAAGAAACACTATGCTAAACATGCTCGGCGCAATGCTCCAGGGGGTACTGGTTTCAATGGAGATATTTTTCCTTACCCTCTTTTTTTCTCTCCCCCTGGCTTTGCCGATCGCATTTGGCAGAATGTCAAAAAACCGGCCGCTCAGATCTTTCGTTAACTTTTATATCCTGGTCATGCGGGGGACTCCTCTAATACTACAGATTATATTCATCTATTTTGCGCCAAAATATCTTTTGATGTTTTTGAATGAAACCTTGGGGGGACATATTGATTCTCCGGCATTCTGGAGTACTATCAGGACTATACTTTCATATAACCGCTTTACTGCAGTAATTGTCGCCTTTTCTCTTAACTATGCAGCATACTTTGCAGAAATATACAGGGGCGGCATTGAGTCAATTCCCAAGGGACAACACGAGGCTGCCAAGGTTTTAGGATTTACCCGTGTGCAGACCTTTGCAAGAATAATCATGCCACAGATGATAAAACGAATTCTCCCGGCAACAGGGAATGAAGTAATTATACTGGTAAAGGATACAGCTCTTGCCCAGGTAATCGGAGTAGCAGAGCTTTTCCATGCAGCCAGGAATGCTTCTGCCAGAGAGTTTTCCGCTATGCCTATTTTTGTTGCCGGACTTTTTTACTTTTTTATTAACTGGGTAGTAACAGTGGTATTTATGAAGCTTGAAAAAAAGCTCTCTTATTATTCTTAAGCAACAGGAAGATCAATGGAAATAATAAAAGTTTCTGGAATTTCAAAATCCTTTGGCGAACTGGAAGTTCTAAAAAATATTTCTTTTACTGTGAACCAGGGAGAAGTTGTTGCCATCATCGGCCCTTCGGGATCAGGGAAGTCCACCTTGCTTAGGTGCGTTACCCACCTGGAACAGGTGAACGGAGGAACCATTACCCTTGCGGGCAAAGATATGGTAAGGGATGGTATTTACGCAAGCACAGAACATCTTCGGGAAATATGCCTTAAGGTAGGACTTGTGTTTCAAAACTTCAATCTGTTTCCCCATTTTTCAGTTATGAGGAATATTATCGAAGCGCAGATCCATGTTCTTGGCAGAAAAAAAGAAGAAGCTGAAAACCGGGCGCTGGAACTCCTTAAAAAGATGGGGCTTTTGGAGAAGGCAAAAAATTATCCCTGCGAATTATCGGGCGGTCAGCAGCAGCGGGT
>WRFK01000180.1 GCA_009778835.1 Spirochaetaceae bacterium | reverse complement strand
TACTTTCACCTGCAGGTAATATTGAAAAGCTTTATTATGCTTATGAATATGGCGCAGATGCAGCATACATAGGACTCAAAAACTTTTCCCTTAGGGCAAAAGCTGATAACTTTAATGATGATGAATATAATGAAATCAAAAATATCAAAAAAGATAAAAAACTATATGCAGCTCTTAATATATATTTTCACGACAGCGATATAGAGCTTCTTGAAAAAGAGATGGAGTATATCTCGTTATATCCCATAGATGCTTTTATAATAAGCGATCCTGGAATTCTTCCTTTAATGCAAAAATATTTTCCCAAAAAAGAGCTTCATCTTAGTACACAGGCAAATTGTGTAAATTCAAATTCTGCAAAACTATACAGGGATATGGGATTTTCAAGAATAATACCAGGTAGAGAGCTTAGTTTAAAAGAAATAGAAACCATAAAAAATAATGTCAAAGATCTTGAAATCGAAGTATTTGTACATGGCGCAATGTGTCTTGCATATTCAGGCAGATGTTTTTTAAGCAAATACCTTGCAGACCGTTCTGCAAATAAAGGTGATTGCTCCCATTCTTGCAGGTGGCAATACAGGGTGCTTGAAGAATCAGAAAGAGAAGGAGAATATTTTCCAGTCATTGAAGGAGAAAAATTCACATCGATCCTCTCATCAAAAGATATATGTATGATAGATCATTTAAAAGACTTAAAAAATGCCGGAGTTGATTCCCTTAAGATCGAAGGGAGAATGAAATCCATTTACTATACTGCTGTTGTTACAAGAGCATACAGAAAAGCTCTTGATTCACTTGAAGGGAAAAAAATAGAAGACTTACAAACCTACAAGAATGAACTTCTAAAAGTAAGCCACCGCGAATTTTCAACAGGTTTTTTCTATGGAAAAGATGATATTGAAAGCCCTACTTTTAAATCATACGAAAGGGAATATTCTTTTCTTGGAACTGTTGTAGAAAATCTTACTCCGGATAATTGCTACAATGAATCCAATAACATCAAAGAGACATTTCTTTACAAACTTGATGTAAAAAATCAGATACGGGATTCAGATACTATTGAATACATAGGTCCAGATATTATCTATGTTGAAGATAGTGATTTTATTCTTCTTGACGAAGATATGAAAAAAACAGAAAAGATAGATCATGGGAAAACAGCATATCTTCAAACAGACAAGATTTTAAATCAAGGATTTATCATACGAAAAAAATCTGAGTAATTTTAAAAATTGAATCAAATCATTTGTTTCATAAGTTTATTAACTGTGATTCAGAGATAGTAGCCGCTGATTTTCACATATTATTATAGATTTTGTATAAAATCTGCAACATGAATGTCTCTGTTGGGGTTTTCTGGGATGCGTAATCTACGTTAATCCAGAAGGAATCTTCGCTGCTTTGCAACTTGGGAAGCTTTTCCCCTTGTCCCAACTTTATAAAAACTGTTATATTTAAAAGGAGGTAATATAGTGGCAAAATCACAAAATGAAACTTTAACTTATGAAAAAGTAATGGCTATGTTTCAGGAAACAGCTCTTAGATTTAAAGAAACCGACCGTAAGTTTCAGGAAACCAGAGAACAAATAAAGGAAACCAATAAACGAATAGGCGAACTTGGAAATCGTTTTGGAGAAATTGCCGAACACCTTGTTGCGCCCGGTATTGTTGAAAAATTTAACAACATTGGCTATAATTTTGACGATATTTCCACCAGGGGCCGCGAGTACAAAGATCCTAAAACAAGACAGCATTTGGCAGAAGTTGATATTGTTCTTGAAAACAGAAGTATTCTCATTGCCGTAGAAGTTAAATCAAAAGCGAACAAGCAAGATATTAAAGAACACCTTGCGCGTATGAATGTTTTACGCCGTATTGCAGACTCTATGCAAGATACCAGAAAGTACCGCGGAGCAATTGCCTCAGCTATAATAACAAAAGAAACCCGCAACTTTGCCCATAAGTCCGGGTTCTATGTTATAGAACAGAGCGGCGACACAATGAAGCTCGATATTCCTAAAGGATTTGTTCCCAGAGATTGGTAGGGAATAATTTTATTCCAATATTACCCTTTAAAATAATAAATCCAGTAACTTTTATACATGAAATTGAATCAAATTATTTGTTTCATATGTTTATTTAATGTAATTCATGCATCGCAATTCTGTGTGCTTTTTTACCCTTGCTCTGGCATTGTAAAAATTGTTATAATTAAAAAGAGGTAATTATAGTGGCAGCCAAAATAAAACCAGTACAACCTACAGAAATAAAAGACAAAAAAATTGTGCGCAAAGTCATAAAACAGATCCACCAAAAACCCAATGAAACAGCCCTTAAACGCCACAAACAGGAAGAAGAAGATTTTTTAAGGCTTCTTAATAAATGAGTTCTCGCATTGCTGTAAACTATCGCAATGGCCATATCTTTTTTTGCTTTGAGCAACTATACTCAGATACAATCTTAGATAGTTTTTCATGTAATATAGCAGAGTACAATGATTATCTATTTTATGATGCTCTTCATTCCCAAAACGATCATATTGCTCTAACATGGCTTCTAAGAGAGCGATCTACTGGCATGATTGTCGCATATATGTCTCTCATTGCAGATGCAATCAGATTATCCATATCAGAAAAGGAAACTCATAATTTAAAATATCCTTTCAAAACCATTCCAGCAATGAAGGTAGCAAAACTTGCGGTTGCACAATTAGCACAGGAAAAATATAAAGGCCTTGGCACATACATGGTCAATAAAGCATTAACCATTGCTCGTATTTGTAATCGTCAACTTTTTGCCTGCCGTTTTTTAACAGTGGATGCTGACATTGAACACGACAAAGGCGTTCTTGCTTTTTACGAGAAAAATGGATTTGCTCCAAATGTTGAACTCTATAATAAAAACCGTAAAACAATCAGCATGAGAAAAGATATTTACTGTTAATCATAATTTTATTTTGAATATCCTGTATAGACCATTTTGTATAGTAAAATTATATTTTGAGTATATCTGCATACTTTGTTTCTTGTATAGAACCAACTTTTACCGAAATATAAACTTTTGTTATTCAGGAATCATCCTTACAGCGCCTTTATCCGCAGAGCTTACAAAATGGGAATAGACTTTAAGTGAATCAGGTATTGCCCTTTTGCGACTTGGCTTATATGCATTCACCCCTTTTACTTCCTCTGCTCCCCTTCTAATTTTAATTTCATTATCTGAAAGCGTAACATTTATTTTTCTCGCTGGTATATCGATCTCTATTTCATCACCATCTTTTAAAAGCGCTATTGTCCCGCCAGAAGCAGCTTCCGGAGATACATGTCCAATGGAAAGGCCGGATGTTCCGCCAGAAAATCTTCCATCAGTAATAAGGGCGCATTCTTTTCCAAGATGTATTGATTTAATATAAGAAGTTGGGTACAGCATCTCCTGCATTCCCGGCCCCCCTTTTGGCCCTTCATAAATTATAACAACAATGTCCCCTGCTTTTATTTCTCCGCCAAGTATTCCATCGCATGCCTGTTCCTGTGAGTGATATACTTTTGTTTTTCCTTTAAACTTAAATAAAGAACTGTCAACACCTGCAGTTTTTATAATGCACCCTTTTTCCGCAATATTTCCAAAAAGCACAGCAAGTCCGCCATCCTTATAATAACAGTTGGCAATGCTTCTTATACATCCATTTTTATTATCAAGATCAAGAGAATCATATTGCGCATTTTGAGATGCGAATAAAAGATTAAATTTCCCTCCAGGAGCTGCTTTTGCATTATCAAATGCTTCTTTTATTGCTTTGCTTCCTGAAATATCATAATCATCAAGTGTTTTCTCAAGCGATATGTTGTCCACCCGTTTAACAGATTTATCGATTAGATTTGCTCTTGCAAGCTCACCCATAATCCTCATTATCCCACCTGCCCGGTTTACATCTTCCATATGAAAATG
>WRFK01000179.1 GCA_009778835.1 Spirochaetaceae bacterium | reverse complement strand
TTGATATATGAAAGCATGGATTTATAATAGAAATCCATTCTGCTATTGCTGTAGACATCTTTTTTCGAGCATTCGTATAAGTTGCTATTGGACGCAAATGAATAGACCGAATTTTCAAGAGAATTTGTTTTTATGCTATTCTTATTGAAATATTTATATATGAATGTATCTCTTGCATAAGGTTTATAATTTATATATGAGTAATCTACTCCGTATAAAGTAATTTCATCAATACCTATTGAAGAAGCTATTGAAAGTCCTGCGTAACTTACATTTCCTCCGGCAGTATCAACATATTGAAAGTAGCGCCATACAGAAGCAATAAGGCATGATAATGGATTGCCGGATGTAACATATATTCTGTTTTTAAAATATCTGGAAAGAAATACCGGAGAACCAAGTTCAATGATTATAGGAATATCTTTAAGGTTATAGCCGGTTAAATGATTGTAGGTTATGTGCTGGCAATCAATGGAAATAATGTAGTCCGGAGTTATATTATTTAGCAAAAGATAACCTGCTGCAGTGTCTGATGCAAATATGAGAGTATCTTTAATATTATTTTTAAGATGCTCTATCTGGAGTTCAAGGGTAGGGCCAGCTCCAACTATGGCGGCTTTTTGTTTTGTTTTGGGAATAAGCTGCTGTGCTTCCGCGTATTTGAGATTATTTATAATATTTTTAAACCATCTTTTCCCAAAAAAAGCCTGGCTTGCAAAATCATTTGAAACTTTATCAAGAATAAGATTAATATTATTTGTTACTTTTTCGAAAAAAATGGATTCTGATTGCACACGGTTTTTTAGATGCACAATATTTAAATTCCCAAAAACCGCAGGAAGGTATTTTCCGCTTATAAATTCCGAAAGTTCTGCAAAATCAGGATCAAATAATATATTTACTTTTGGATTGGTAAAAATAGCTGTAAGGTCTATATCTTCCACTATTTTTCTCAAATATCTTTTTCCTGTATCAATAATAAGAATATTTTCAATAAAATCATCGTTGAGATAGGGGAGGATATGGTATCCGCCTCCCAGTCCATAAATAACTATAAAGCTGCTTCCTTTTTTTGATGTTTGATATAGTTTTTCAGCTTCTGAAATAGGATCATACATGGAATGAAGCTGAATTTTCGTATTATTTTTTTCTATAACCGGAATTATATTTCCATCTTTTGCCGGTACTGTCATAACACTATTTAAAGGCTTTAGTGAAGAAATTTCAAAAGAGAGATTTGAATCATGGGATGAGAGCGCCAGTATGTTTTTTTTATATAACAGATCATTCATATTTTTTTCTGCAAAACTTATGTAATTTTAGATAATTCTTTTTTTATAAAATCTATACATTCTTCTGTAAGAATGCCATATTTCTTTTTAAGAATATCTTTTGAATCAGCCAACAGCAGATCAACAAGATCTAGATATGCTGCTGTATTAAAATAATACAATAAATTTTTATCATACTCCATAACAAGTTTTTCATAAAAAGAGTCAGAAATATCTGTTTCAAGATTATAAATAAGCTGTTTCATAAGTTCTGTAATATTAGCTTTATGCTTATCTTTATTAATTAAGTGCAATGAATAAGGGTGGGGATTACCTGAAGAATAAGACAGGATAAGTTCATATAGCGCCTTATTGTCAATTGCTTTCATTTTTTTTATTTCCATTTCCGAAGGATTTAAACGATAGTAATTCTCTCCCAAAAAGGTAGTGTTAAACCATCCGTTATATGCTTTTAATGGCAAAGAACTTCTGCAGCGAGTGTTATTGCCTGCTTTAATATTGTAGTTTGTAACTGCCTTATCATAATAGATGTTTAACAAAGGATTTGTTCTTTCCGAATTTTTAAATAAAATATTTTCAAAAGCATGAGGAGAGCAGTGTGTTTTTATATCATTTGTGCAGAGGTCAAAGCCTGCAAATATAACAGGATTTTTTGTAATTATGGCGCTCAGGAAATATGAGCTTCCAGCTACTGTTCCGTTTGGGGGAATATTTATATAAGGTATACCGCAGTTTTCCAAAAAATATTTTTCAATAAATGTTCCCTGATTTATTACAAGATACGGATTTTTATTATGGTTCCCAAAATTAGCAGTAAGGGGCGAGGAAATAAGCTGATTATCTTCTTTTAAAGAATCAAGATGAACAGATGCGTAATAACCAGGGTCTGTGGAAATTATAATATCCGGTTTTATATTATTATATTTCAATATGCTGTAAGCAGATGATAGGGCAATTAAAAAAATGGAGTCTCCTGCTTTTTTTATTATTGGTATTGCATTTTCCATTGTAGGGCCAGATGATGCAATAATTACAGGTTTTTCGATATTTTGCATTATAGCTGTTTTTTCAATAGCCAGAATATTTTTAAAAATATTTTTTATATATTTTTTGCCAAAATAATTTGTAGTTGATATATTTGAATTATATTCTGTAAGCACCTGTTCAACTATATCTGAATATTTTTTGCTTTCTGTCGGAAATGCTTTTATTACAGGCTCCCATGTATATACAAGCAGCTTTTTTGCCTCTATTTCCCTTATATTATTATATAGAAATTGTTTTAATTGCAGATTTGAGCCAGGATGCCACACCATGCTGCTTTGTGTTTCTGCTACAGAGTTTTTGTACATTTCGCTATTGAGATGTACTGTAATAATATTTGTATTTGGAAAATATTTTTTTAAGGAATTATAAAGATAGTTTAACCCTGGAAAAAGTATAAGGATTAAAGATGGATTTACATTATTTTTTATATGCGATAATAGATATTTTTCTGTCTCTTTTTCCGGATCAATCCCTGAATGAATGTGTTTACCATTAATATTTGCAGTTAATTTGCCTGTTCTTGATAAGTAAAAATCAATCATTTAAAAACTGTTTTAGAATATCATCTTCTTCCGGCAGATGGAAAACTTTTATAAGATTTTTAATTTCCTGATCTCCGGATTCTTTACCTGGTTTTGTATTAGGCTGATTGCTTAATGGCTGCGGAATAAGATTTTTTATAAAGAAAGATATTTGATATGCGATCATTTCTTTATCGTTTAAAGAAGGGGCATCTTTTAAAATAGAGATTGTATTATTATCAATAATAAATATATTTCCGTTATTTGAAGCAAATGAAGAAAAAAGATCTATAATATTATTATAAAAGTTGGTTTTAAAATTTTTGTCGATAATGCCTGATACAGAATCCAAAAATTTACTACTGTCAAAAAATGCTACAAATGGGTTTGCGTAACCATGTTTTTCTATTGATTTTTCTATTGAGCTGTAAATA
This sequence comes from Spirochaetaceae bacterium, assembly GCA_009778835.1. Taxonomy (GTDB): domain Bacteria; phylum Spirochaetota; class Spirochaetia; order CADAEX01; family CADAEX01; genus WQTU01. The sequence goes on along the minus strand of WRFK01000179.1, from coordinate 687 downwards.
TTATCATGTTGGATAAAAATAGCAGGATTAGGACTTATTTTTATGGTATTAAAAAAGTGGAGAAGGGCATTATTAAGAACAGGATAAAAAAAGTCATAATGGCCTAATATATCGGAAAAAGTTGTATCATAAGTAGTTTGCGAAAACATAAGAAATGCAAATATATTATCATTGTTTGTAAAAAATGGGATCAAAAGAATTGAATCCAAATTTGCAAACTCCCTGGAAGAGAGGTATTTATTTATTTTTTGTAATAAATCGCCATTTAATAACAGCGGTTTTTTCTCTTCTAAAAATATGTTTTTTATATCTTGTTCGGGAATTCTTAATCTGTTTGCAGTAGTGTAATCATAGCCTGCCAATGCCCATACAGTAAAATTTTCAGAAGCCTGGTTTAGTATAAGAAGGGAGCCCTTTGTTAAGCTAAAATATTCCACAAATATATTAAATATATCCAGTGGAGCAGAAAGCTTTTTCTTCTTTTTTTTAAAATTTTTTATAAGAGAATCAAAGTTATCTAATTTTTTTTTTTTGTCTGTTGTATTGTCAGAACCGGATATTGAATGTTCTGCCTTTTTTAAAAGGCTACGTATTTCGGCTCTTGTATATGTTTTTTCTTCTTCCTGAATCCGTTTGTTTATAATTTTTTCAAGCAAACCCATTACATTAAACCCAGTTCTTCAAATA
>WRFK01000178.1 GCA_009778835.1 Spirochaetaceae bacterium | reverse complement strand
GAAAGTCGGGGATCAATATACAGTTTTATATAAAAATACTTTCATCTATGATAAAAATACTCCTATAAAAAAAATAGATCAGAAAATAGATAATATTGAAATAAAAAATAATACCTTAGTACTAATCCCCTCTCCTGTTCTTTTTTACGGACTAAAGTCATTATATAAAAAACTTCCTGAAAACTGTTTTATTTTATGTATTGAATATGAAAAAGAGTTATACGAATTAAAAGAAAGAGCTGAGTCTGATTATTTGCCCGAAATTGAATATATGAACATAACAAATCACGACTTTTTTATAAATTTTTTTGATACAAGAAAAGAACTCTATTTTATAAAGCATATTCTATTTTTGCCTCTAAACAAAGGATATTTGCTTAATAAAGATTTTTATACAGAATGTTACGATATTTTAAAAAGAAACTTGAAACAGTTTTTAAAAAACAGTCTTACACTATACTCACTGGGAAAAAGATATTATAAAAATCTTATTTTAAATATCCCTTCATGGTCAAAAGGAAAAGATATAAAAGAACTAAAAATTGATAGACCTATTGTAATCACAGGGGCAGGAGAATCTGTTGAAAAAGCATTGCCTTTGTTAAAAAATAACAGAAATCTTTTTAAAATAATAGCTATTGATACTTCGCTAAAAACATTAATAAACTTTGGAATAACTCCTGATTTTGTTATTGCTGTTGAATCACAGATTTACAATATATTTGATTTTTTGGGAAATACCTCTACATCAACTTCCCTTATTGCAGATATGACAACTTATCCTCTTACCTCAAGAATTTTTACAGGTGAAAAATATTATTTTATTTCCAGTTTTTCTTCATCCAATTTTCTTGATACATTGCAAAAAGAAAATTTAGCGCCAACTTTTATTCCCCCTTTGGGATCCGTAGGAATAACAGCTTTATATATTGCTTCCATGATCAGCAGTTCTTTTATCTTTTACACTGGTCTTGATTTTTCTTTTATGATTGGAAAAACTCATGCAAAAGATTCTCCTCCAATAACAAATACTCTTATTAATTGGACAAAATTATCTGAAAAAAACAACTATCATGTTTCAATTATTGGCAACCTTATTGAAGCAGGAAAGTGCTGTAATAAAACTATTTATACAACTCCTGTATTAAAATCTTATGCAGAGATAATGGACAATATAATTTCCAGGAATAATAGAATTTATTCTCTCTTTTCTTCCTCTGCTCTTGTAAAAAATAAAAATAATGTATTGGATGAAGAAACTTTTGTATCTATGCTAAAACAAGAGAGTGCTCCTCCTGCTTCGCATATTTCTCCTGTTTTGCAAAACCATGCTTCTTTAGATCCTGAAAAGACTGAGGACAGAATAGATATTGATGCAGACAGATCGCAAAAAATAAAAGTATTTCTTGAAAATGAACTTGGCAAGATAGAAACAATAATAAATTCCGGAGTTGATTTTCTTAATGGCATTTCACAAGAGCAAAATCAAAATATAATAAAAGAGCTTACTGAAAAATCTGATTATCTTTTGCCATATTATCCTTCGGCAAACTATTCAAAAACTTTGGACAGTGTAGCAGTAAAGTTTATTCTTCTTTCCTGTTACAGTTTTAGCAAAACAATAAAAAATACACTACTCCTCATCAGTCCTTAGCACAGAAAGGAATGCGCTCTGCGGAAGTTCAACATTTCCAACCATCTTCATCCTTTTCTTTCCCTCTTTCTGTTTCTCAAGCAACTTACGCTTTCTGGAAATATCACCGCCATAACATTTTGCAGTTACATCTTTTCTGAATGCAGAAATAGTTTCGCGGGCAATAATCTGGTTTTCTATTGCTCCCTGGATAGGTATTTTAAACTGATGTCTTGGGATCTCTTCTCTTAATCTTCTGCAGATATTGGAAGCTTTTTCCCTTGCGCTATTTTTATACACAAGCATGGAAAGCGCGTCTACAGGAGATCCATTGACAAGTATGTCAAGTTTAACAAGTTCTGTTAATTTATATCCTTTGACATTATAATCAAAAGAAGCATATCCCCTGCTTACAGATTTAAGTTTGTCATAGAATTCAAACAAAACTTCTGCAAGAGGCATATCATATATTATCTCTACCCTTTTTTGATCAAGATAATTCATTGAAATCTGAACACCTCTTTTATTCATACAGAGAGTCATTATTGAACCAAGATATTCTGTCGGGGTAATTATCGCTGCATTTATATACGGCTCTTCCGCATATTCAATTTTTACCGGATTTGGAAATTCCGTAGGGTTATCTATCATAAAATCAGCGCCATCTTTTAATACAAGATGGTAACGAACAGAAGGAGATGTTAAAACAATTGAAAGCCCAAATTCCCGCTCTATCCTCTCCTGAACAACCTCAAGATGAAGAAGTCCCAAAAATCCACACCTGAAACCAAACCCAAGCGCAACAGAAGAGTCTTTTTCATAGATAAGGGATGCATCATTAAGTTTAAGCTTTTCCATGGCAGTAACCAGTTCATTATAATCATTTGCATCAACAGGATAGATTGAAGAAAAGACAACAGGTTTTACTTCTTTAAATCCAGGAAGAGGCTCCAGCGCAGGTTTTGCACTATCGGTTACAGTATCCCCAACACGGATATCTGAAATATTTTTTACTCCGGCAATTATGTAACCTACTTCTCCTGCTTCCAGCTTCGAAGTTTTCTCAAATTTTATTTTAAAGAGTCCTGTCTCTTCCACTTTATAAACAGCACTCGTATTCATGAATTTTATTTGGCTCCCTTCTTTTACAAGCCCTGTAAAAACACGAATATGGACAATAACCCCTTTATATGTGTCATAGTGCGAATCAAAAATCAAAGCTCTTAATACATCGTCAGATTTTCCTTTTGGGCTGGGAATGTGGTGCACAATTGCTTCAAGAAGATCTTCCAACCCCTGCCCTGTTTTTCCGGAAACAAGCACTGCCATCTCAGAATCAAGCCCCAAATCATGATCGATCTGATGCCTGACACTTTCAATATCTGCGCTTGGAAGATCTATCTTATTGATTACAGGTATTATCTCAAGATTATGCTCCATTGCCATATAAAGATTGGCAAGTGTTTGAGCCTCAACGCCCTGCGTTGCATCAATAAGAAGAACAGCTCCTTCGCATGATGAAATTGCCCTTGAAACTTCATAAGTAAAATCAACATGACCCGGTGTATCAACAAGGTTAAGAATATATTCTTTGCCATCTTTACCCTTATACGGAATAGTAACAGCCTGTGATTTTATTGTAATACCGCGTTCTCTTTCAATATCCATGGAATCAAGCATTTGGTTTTTAAAGTTACGCGATTCAACAATTGCGGCTTTTTCTATAAACCGATCTGCAAGAGTAGATTTACCATGATCTATATGTGCAATTATACAGAAATTCCTTATATTATCCATTTACCGAAGACCTTTTAATAATCATATTTATATGTGGTGATAAATACTATAGCAAATTATTTGAATCAATTGAAGTAATTAATTGAATATCACTTTGCAAAAAACCTGCTTTTCTTTTTTTAACTTCAATGCGCAATAAAGCGTATCTATCTTTCAAACTATATCTCCACCCTTTTACAGCCAGAGGATCATTGACTGATAATCCTATTTCATCGCCTATTGAACCTTCATAAATATTATTTATTATATAGCGTTCACTAAAAAGATAATTGCCAAAAGGCTCTATTTCCATGCCAAAAAGAGGTAAAATAAGATTTCTCATTGTATCTCTTTTTATAGCAATATCAAAAGATTTTTGTTTTCTTGTGCCTAATGCCAATAGAACATTATCTGTTATCCCTTCCCTGCTATATTCAATATCTATAATAGTATCGTTTTTTAAAGACATTAATATTTTTTGAGCTTCAATAACGCCCGATACTTTTTCCCCATTTATGCTTTTTATTTTATCTCCCTTTTTAAGTCCTGCTTTTGCAGCTGCCTCTCCTGGCAAAT
>WRFK01000177.1 GCA_009778835.1 Spirochaetaceae bacterium | reverse complement strand
CAGAGTGTACATTGCCTTGTTTCCAATCCTTCTGTTGTGCAAGTAGCAGCAACTGTTTGCATCCAGGCACCCCAATTGTGCGTACAGGATATATTGCTACCACTGCCATTACTTCCACCTCCGGCACTACTGTCGCAAGCAGTAAATGTTAGTGCAATGATTATAATAAAAAAGCCATATGCAAAAGCCTTTGTTTTTTTCATAATAAACTCCTTTTTGCGATGCCCATCTTTGTTAAGCAGATAATCCCTAAAATTACTTGTTTTCAATAAAGTAATTTAGCTATTAGAATTAGTCAATATATATCCTAATAGGATTTTGCTAAATCGTCAAGAATCTGAAAAAATAAGTATTATCTTTTCAATTTCAGCTTGTTTTTTTTCACAATATTTAAATGGCATAGTTTTAATCTGTTCCGGCCGGAATAGTCAAAAGAAGGATTATTTAATGGGCTATTTTCTATATAAGCCTATAAGGATTAGATATGACAGGAGCCGATTTACGGCAAATTTTAAGCAAAAATATAAAATCATTAAGAAGCCAACGATCTTTATCCCAAATAGAATTGGCTGAAAAAGCTGATATTTCTATCCCTTTTTTAAGTAATATTGAAAGAAACAACAAATGGCCTCATCCCGAAACATTGGTAAAAATCGCTAAAGCGCTTGATGTTGAAGTTCATATACTTTTTCAGAAAAAAATGCCAATTCAGCCTGCTATTGCGCGTAATACTTTAAAGCAATTTAAAAAAGATGTTTCTGTTTCTTTGCATAAAACAATATCAGCAGCAATAGACAGTTCAATAGAAATTATTAGTTCACATTATATTGATAGGGATATGGAATGATATTCAGATATATAAATTTTGCTACAATAAATTCAATCTTCAGGATCAATAAAAAGTTCCCACAAACAAGATTTTAGATCAACGTTACCATCTTTTTTAAACAGCACCCCTTCCTGCTTAAGCAAAAATCTTTGCTCTTCCCATCCCGGTGCAGTCCGCCCTTTATGATTTACAACTCTGTGACAAGGAAGATTATCCCCTATTCCCGATGACAAGAATCTTCCTACCATACGGGAGTTCTGCGGCCTGCCAGCCAGAAGTGCGATCATCCCATAAGTACAAACCTTACCAAAAGGGATCTCTGCTATAATGCTTTTTATTTTTTTATAAAAATCTTTTTTGTCAAAATCATCAACATCAAACATTTATCTATTATATCATAAAACATTTATTTGACATTTGCTGGTTTTTTCTTGTATAATCTGGAGTATGATTCCAAATTATACAAAAGGAGTTTGGATATGGCAGATTTAGAAAGAACCTTGCAGCCAGTCATGGAAAAGACATCAAAAGGATTCCGCGTGATTTTACTAAATGGACAACGACAAGTTGGGAAAACCACTTTGCTTAAAAATTTAGCCAAAGGAACATCGCGCAAGTTTATTTCCCTGGATGATATGAATGCAAGAAAACTGGCTAAAAACGACCCTGAATTATTTATAGCACAGAATCCGCCGCCAATTGTTATTGATGAGGTTCAATATGCACCCGAGCTTTTTTCATACATAAAAATCTACGTTGATGAACATCGCGAACAAAAAGGTGCGTTTTGGCTGACCGGTTCACAAAAATACAAACTCATGCAAGGAGTACAGGAATCGCTGGCTGGCCGTATTGCAATTTTGGATTTGATGGGGTTGTCGTACCCGGAGAAAACAAAAAACCCTTTTGCCGGTAAACCATTTCTGCCATCAATGGACAAATTAAAAGGCAGTAAGAAACTTTCTCCTCAAGATGTTTACAAGCATATTTGGGAAGGGGCGCTGCCTGAGCCATTTGTTGATAAAAAAGTGGAACGCGACCAATATTATTCATCATATATTCAATCTTATATAGAAAGAGATGTTAAAGACTTTTACAATGTTGAAAAACCTTTGCAATTCTTTGACTTTATCTCAATTGTTGCAGCGCATACCGGACAGCTTTTAAATTACTCATCCATTGCCCGAGATATCGGAGTTGATGTAAAAACAGCGCAAACATGGATGGGAATTCTGGAAAGATCAGCTCTGGTGTATCTGCTGCGTCCCTATTTTCCGAATATAACTAAAAGGATCATAAAAACACCAAAAGTATATTTTTTGGATACCGGCCTGTGTTCATATCTTACAAAATGGCTGACTCCGGAATCTTTGATGAATGGCGCGATGTCAGGCGCTATACTGGAAACCTATGCTGTTGGGGAAATCTTAAAATCATATTTTCATAATGGCATAGAGCCCGCAATATGGATGTATCGCGATGCAAATCAAAACGAGGTCGATATAGTTTTAGAGCAAGATGGAACTTTGTACCCGATAGAGATAAAAAAGACCATGAATCCCGGATCTGACGATTGTAAATGTTTCAAAGAGCTGAACAAGTTAAAAAAGAAAGTAGGACTTGGCGCAGTGCTTTGTTTGAAAACTGAACGTTTGGCTATATCGCGCGAAGCAGTGTCAATTCCAATTTGGGAAATATAAATTAGAGATATCAAACATTTGTTAATTATATCACAAAACTATCACTAACTTATTTTTACAATAGAGTAATACTCACAGTCTCGAATATCTACCGGCTTGCCTGTCGGTAGATATTCTTATTTACAAATAAACAATTAGAGTTATAAGATGCTAATAGAACCTTGGGATTTTTAACAGCTTCCAGCGAAACACTGATCAAATAAAAAAGGGGCTATCCAATAGCCCCTTTGCATCGGGCAATGAACAGCCCTTTAAAAATTTATCTACAGTAAGTTAATATCAATATCCAAGCTCGATCATTGCATCTGCAACTTTCTTGAAGCCTGCAATATTAGCGCCCTTAACATAGTTGATATAATCGCCGCTTTTTCCTTCTTTTATACAAGCGCCATGGATGTTTATCATAATTGTTTTAAGCTTTGCGTCAACTTCTTCTGCTGCCCATGAATATTTCATTGAGTTCTGGCTCATTTCAAGACCAGATGTAGCTACGCCACCTGCGTTAGCTGCTTTTCCAGGAGCAAATGGAATTTTGCTATTGATGAATTCAGTAACAGCTTCTGCAGTACAACCCATATTGGATACTTCAATAACATATTTTACGCCATTGGCAATAAGTTTTTTTGCATCATCAAGGTTAAGCTCATTCTGGAAAGCGCATGGACATGCCATGTCAACTTTAACTTCCCATGCTTTTTTGCCGGGGAAGAATTTAGCGCCGAATTTTTCAGCATAAGGAGCAACAATATCTTTGTTTGAATTTCTAAGTTCAATCATATAATCCCATTTTTCTTTTGTTCCTACCCCTTTTTCATCATATACATATCCATCAGGGCCGGATATTACGACAACTTTTGCGCCAAGTTCTGTTGCTTTGATACATGCGCCCCATGCAACATTTCCGAAACCTGAAACAGAAATTGTTTTCCCTTTCATTGTATCGCCTTTTGCTTTTACCATTTCATCAGCGAAATACATTGCCCCATATCCTGTTGCTTCCGGTCTTATAAGAGAACCACCCCACTTAATACCTTTTCCTGTAAGTACTCCGGTATTTTCATCTTTGAGTCTTTTGTACTGACCATACATATAACCGATTTCTCTTCCGCCTACGCCAATATCTCCTGCAGGAACGTCTGTTTCAGGACCAATATATTTCTGCAATTCTGTCATAAAAGAGCGGCAGAATCTTAAAATTTCAGCATCTGATCTTCCCTTTGGATTAAAGTCTGATCCGCCTTTTCCTCCGCCCATTGGCAGTGTTGTAAGGCTGTTTTTGAATGTCTGTTCAAAACCAAGAAATTTAAGAGTTCCAAGTGTTACGCTTGGATGGAATCTTATACCACCTTTATAAGGGCCTATAGCATTATTAAACTGAACCCTATATCCCTTGTTCACCTGAACATCACCATTATCATCTTCCCATTCAACTTTAAAAGAGATAACCCTGTCAGGCTCTGTAATTCTTTCCAATATTTTAGCTTTTACATAAACAGGATTACCATTAACAATATCAATAATTGATTCTACAACTTCTTT
>WRFK01000176.1 GCA_009778835.1 Spirochaetaceae bacterium | reverse complement strand
AGGCAAAAAAACTTGGTCTTTTGGGATTGCCAAAAGAATTAATTCCTGGATTCAGAAACTTAATTCTTAAAAAGGGCTTACTCTTTCTTCCTGTTGTAGTTTTGATTGCGCTTATGGTCATTGGTTATACTCCCTCTTATGCAGCATGTTATGCAATTCTCGCTTCATTTTTGGTGAGTTTTTTTAGCAAAGAGACCCGCTTTACTCCATCCAAACTGGTAGGCGCTTTTGTAAGCGGTTCCCGCAATACACTTAATGTATCCGTAGCCTGCGCTGTTGCCGGTACCATTGTAGGTATTGTTTCCCTTACAGGTATTGGGCAGATCCTTGTTGGCCGCCTTATGATAATAGTGAATAACCCATTCTTTGTTGCCAGCGGAACAAGTTTGTTTTTTGCCCTTTTGGTCACCATGGTTGCCTGTTTGATTTTAGGGATGGGGGTTCCGACAACAGCGAACTATGTTATTATGGCAACCATAACTGCTCCAATGGTAGTACGTGCAGGAGCAGAACTGGGCATCGGGGTCCCGATTCTGGCAGCTCATATGTTTGTTTTCTATTTTGGTATTGCTGCAGACATTACTCCGCCTGTTGCTTTGGCTTCCTATGCCGGAGCAGCTATAGCAAAAGCCAACCCTGTTAAAACCAGCGTTATCGCCACCAGGCTTGCCATCACTGCCTTTATTGTACCATATGTTTTTGTTTTTAATCCGGCGATGCTTTTCATAGACGCATCATTTTTCAAGATCTTCCAGGCTGTTTTATCCACCTGTATCGGAATGGTCTCTATTTCTGTAGGACTTGCTGGTTTTATGCTGCGCAAAGTCTCAACTCCCTGGCGGTTCGCCACCATTGCCGGCGGCTTCTTGCTCATCCATCCCAGTCTCCTTACCGACTTGCTCGGATTTGGCATTATTACAGCACTGGTTGTTATGCAGATAATTAAATCAAAGCAAGAGAAAGTTTCAGCATGATAATTATTCTTCCGATTATTGTACTATGATAAGGAAAATTTCTTTTTTCATAGTGCTATTTCTCTGTTTTTTCTCTTTTTTTTCTGTTTTTGCGCAGGAAAATAGCGCTATATCTGGCTCTGGAAACACTACAAGAACCGAAGAACCTCTTCCTGCCGGCTTTATGAACATAATTTTAGGCATGGAAATAAATGATGTAAAAGAAGAACTTAAGGAAAATTCCTATTTTAACTACAGGGGTGATCCTGATGTTTCAATGCTTATGACAAGAAATCAACAGCTTATAGAATGTTCTGGTTTTTCTTTTATTGAAAAAGCCTATTTCCAGTTTTTTGAAGGGAAGCTTTTCATAATAACGCTGGTTTTGAACATGGAAAGAATTGATTTTTATACAATGCACACAAATTTCGAAGAAAAATATAATAAACCAATAAGAATAGACCCCAAAGGGGCTTACTGGGAAAATGCCGAGGTAAACCTTTACCTTGAAAAACCATTAACTGTTAAATACATGGATAGAAAAGTTCTTGAGCAACTGGCTGCAGAAAGAAAAGAAGTGGAAGACAGAAGCGGTAAAATAAAAGAAGATTTTTTAAACCTTTTTTAATCAGGATTTAGTGTAAAAATAAAACATCTATAGATAAGAAATGATTACAAACTATTGAAAATGTTACCTGATATGATTAGCCGTAAATGTCTTTTCTCATGCTGATTGTTTTACGATTTTTATTGTATAGTTCAGCATTTGGGAAAAAGCCATTTTTCTGGTAAAAAGCAAGAACCCCTTCATTATGTTCAATATCAGCATCAACGGTTAGAAAGCGTGCGGCGCAATAATTTTCATTGCATGCCAAAGCAAAACGTTCTGCGGTATCAATCATAAAACTTCCTATTCCTTTGAATTTTTCCAAAAATGTGCGATCAACTGCCAATTTGGCAATTTTCATTGCGGGTATTGTTCGAAAGGGGTAATTTAGATTATGAAGTTTTTTTTCTGTAAAGGAGAGTTTAATTGCATCCATTATCAGTGACATATAAGCCACTATTTTTCCATTAGCACAATCTGCAAGAAGCCATGTAAGGGCGATATGGTCATTCATCGAACACAGAGCATCATTTATGAGATAGTCGGTATATTCAGAAAAAGAACAATTAAAATCATGTAATATGCTGTTTTTTGAAAGAGGCTGAATATAAAAATATTTTTCTACATTTGCATGAGATATTGCAATTCTCTTCATTTGCGTATCATTCTGTCAATGAGTTCTGCAAGTTCCTTATGTCGTTTGTATACCGAATCTGGTATGGGTTTGCGGATCTGTTCAATGGCTTCGCGGGCTATTTTTTTGTCTTTTATTTCTGTTGGTTGGACGATTTTTACTTTGGCTGCCATTAAGTTACCTCTCTTTTAATATAATAGTTTTTTTCAAATTGAACAATATGAAAAAATTACCTTTGTTTCACTAATATTAACTTAGGAAATAGATTTTTTGCTTCAAAATGATTTGTTTTTAATTGAAAATATGTTAGATTTTTCCCATGAATCATTTTTATAAATTAACTTTTTTAATCATACTCTGCCTGTTGATCCCTTTTATCAGTTGTAAATCTACTGTAAGCAATAAAAGGGATATAGTTATAATTAATGAAAATAGACTTAATATTGAAATAGCAGAAACAGAAAAACAAAGAAGCCTGGGGCTTATGCATAGAAAAAATCTTGATAAAGATAGCGGAATGCTTTTTGTTTTTGAAAACGATAGAATACTCTCTTTCTGGATGAAAGATACCTATATTCCTCTTTCCATAGCATTTATAAGTTCCGATGGCGTTATAAAAGAGATAAGAGATATGACACCTCTTTCTCTTGAGTCCATAGATTCAAAAAATTATGTAAGATATGCGCTTGAAGTTAACAAAGGTTATTTTCAGGAAAAAAATATAATGGTTGGAGATATGGTAATTCTTCCTGAAAAATATAGAAGATAGTTTTTGAAGTTACAGGGACGTTACTTGTCAAGTTCCGGAAAAAGTTCAAGAACTGGTTTTTCATCAGGTGTATCTGGCTGGTTTACAAGTACTTCAACTCTTCTTTCCATTTTATCAAGTTCTTTTTGAAGAGTTTTTGCTATTTTGATCCCTTCTTCAAATATCTGCATTGATTTATCGATAGGAAGATCTTCGTCTTTCATCTCTTCACTTATTGCTTCAAGTCTGTTCAGTTTTTCTTCAAAACTTTTCATATGTGCTCCTTTTTAGACATTGTCTCTGTCCCGCGCTGGTCGCCGTTCCGCGCTATATCGCTTGGCAGTGTCCCCGATGGACACTGTCCACCTGCGGTGCAAGGAAAGTCACCCGCAGGTGTCCCCGTTATGGTTCTTTTTAGATACTACCTTAGCTTTAAGAGTATCATTTAAAAATCTTAAAGAAATATCCTTTCCCTCTTTTGTTTCAAGCGCAGATTTTATTTGCTTTCCGTTTTCATCATTAAAAACAGCAGCATATCCTTTTTTTAATATTTCGAGCGGAGAGGCTGCGTTTATGTTACTTATCAAAAGATTTAAGTGCAGTTTTGTTAATTTAAGTTTGTCATTTACAATTTTTTGAATATCATACCTGACATCATCAAGCCATTGCGAAAACTGGTTTAAATTTTTTCTTAAGACTCTCTCAAGCTCCTGTGGCAATACGTTATCCAATCTTAAAGAAAGCATTTCAAGTTTGCGGTTTATGGAATCTTTTAATGAATCCGCGAGTTCTGTTATTTCTTCTTCGATCCGGGATGATTCCATAGATACTATTTCTGCTGCAGCAGATGGGGTGGGGGCTCTTAAATCCGCAGCAAAATCAGACAATGATACATCAGTTTCATGACCAACTGCCGATATAACAGGTATTTCAGAATCATATATCGCCCTTACAACCTCTTCGGAAGAAAATGGCAAAAGATCTTCAAGCGAACCTCCACCCCTGCCAACAATAATAACATCTGCCAGCTCAAACATATTTGCGCGCCTTATTTGGCTGGCAATCATTGGCGCAGCCTCATTTCCTTGTACCAAAGTAGGGAGTATAATAATATTGATTTTGTTATTTCTTCTTTTTAAAACTTT
>WRFK01000175.1 GCA_009778835.1 Spirochaetaceae bacterium | reverse complement strand
TATTTTTACTTCTTTTACTTCCTTGGTTTTTGGATTCAAGAGATTATCTTCAACAACCCTGTCCTGTGCAAAGTTATCTGCTTTCTGTCCAATAAGATCATCAAGAGCATCGCTTAGGTTATTTCTTATCCGGATATCTTTGTATTCGCCAACATTATTCACATAATCTTTTATTGTTTTTTCATTAGCCAGTAGAATTATTTTATCAAAATTTTCTTTAACAACTTTTACCACAATATCAAGAAGTGTTCTGAGTTTATAAATATTTTTATCTTCAACTTTTATTCCACTCATCATAAGAAGCACTTTAGGAATAGCTATATTATAGATATTGACAAGTTCTTCAAGCCTGAATTTAAGTATTTCTATTTTTTCAATATTAAGGCCGCGCGCTATTTCTATAAAAATAATTTCATCGTTAAAATTTGCTTCGATAATACAAGGGGTGTCGTCAACTTCAAATGTTGTTCCAAGAATCTCAGATACCCCTTTTAAAAGGGAATCTATCTTTATAGGTTTGGAAAATATTTTTTTGATTCCGTATTTTGCATATTCAACGATTTTGCTTTTATCAACTTTATTTGTAAGCAGGACAATAGGCACAGATACAGTATTTGGATTCTCTATTTTTTCTGTAAGAACTTCGAAAAATGTTTTTCTTGTCAGAGAATGATCCATTATAATAAGATCCGGAATAATTTTTCTTAACTTTAAAGAACCATCAAGGCCATTTAAGCCTGCTGTGACATCAAAGCCGTGTTCTTCTATTTTTTTGCATAGATATTCGCGGAATTCATCATTCTCATCAATTATTAAAACTTTCTTCATCAACTTTTTCTCCTGATTCAATTAAAAAAATATCTGTAAGGATTTCCCTCGTAATTGCGTAAAGGGGCGGAATTTCCTCAGAAAACGCCATCCCTGTAGAAAGCTGGCTTCCCGGATCAGCAGGAAGATCCGAAACATAATAATAAAAACTTGTAAAAAGGCTTTTGGGAATAAGTCCATGCTGTACTCCTTCGATTATCTGCCTCAAATAGTATACCCCTTCCATTTCAAGCCCAATACAATCCCAAATATGTCTGTAAAAAGAGAGCATCATGGTGTTTTGAAAAAGCGTGCCATCAACAGTAAGCATATGCCCCTTATGTATTTTAGTTCCATCCAGCCTTTTTTGTAAACGATTAATTTTTAATAGAGCCTGATTTTCTATTGGCTGAAAAAGGTCTTCTGATTGTTCAATAAAAACATCAGGAAGAAGAATATCGCCTCTTTTGCCAACAAGAGCGCCTGCCTTGCCCATAATGTTGATACTGCTTATATTTTTCCCAAACTGCAGAAGCAGGCTTCTCATAATTTCTTCTGCTTGTTCCCCAAATGCATAGTCTATATTAATAATAATCGAATTTGTATCCCTTGGAATAGAAGGAAGACCGGGATCGATTATCTTATTTCTAAGTTTTTTTAAGCTAAAAAGCTGCACCTGAATTCCTGTAGATGCGGTTCTTTTTAGCCTGATAACGCCATCGCTATTTTCAAGTTTAAGCGCGTCATTTTCATCTTTTTCTTTTATAAAATCTCTTGAAAGAGCATAAAGCAAATCATGTCTGTTAAACCATTTCTGCTTTAGGGCAGGATGGCGTTTTTTTTCACCCCACGAAATAACTTCGTCTATCCTTGAAATTAGTTCATGGTTAAGGCAGTTTATTACAGAATGGGTATTGCTGCTTATAATATGGACTTTAACATTCTCGGGGATTTCATTCACCCAGTATCCTGTAAGATCTTTTACGGAGTTTCCTATCTGTGAAAGCCACATTTCAGCTCTTCTTGTATTATAAACATTAATCTGCTTTTTTATAACAAGACTGAAAATTCCACTATGAATAGCAACATTATAAATATATTTTACAGTATCGTCAGACCAGATAGTTTTAAGCCCGGAAAGTTCTTTTGGCGAAAAAGGAAGAGTTTTCAAAAAAGCCGCATCTGTCTTTTTTTTATCTTTTAGGGATTCATTTTTTGTTATGTGATTTTTTATCGAAATCAACAATCTATGCTCTGAAAGTTTTTTTCGTATTTTTTCTGTTTCTACTACAAAAACACAAAGGCATGTAATAAGATCAAGAAGATCTGTCATACCCGGCCTGTAAAGCATCATGGTCTGACCATTCAGCATCTTCCATTCTCTTCTGCGTCTTCCGACAGCAGGAACAGGCTCAAAAAGTTTCCATGGTTCCGGTATATGATCGTAAAGTTCATCTATAAGTATATAAATAAAATTTTCCGTAACATTTGAAGGGAGCCTTTTTACGGCATAATCGAGCACTGCTGTGTCAACTTCATCTTCTTTTGACAATAATTTGTGCATAGCAGGCTCCATATCTTTATAATACGGAATAAGCTCTCTTATCTGTATATGTCCACGGGTTATTCCCTGGAGAACTTCTGCCTTAAATCTGTCAAATGCCGAAAATATTCCCTGTTTATCCCGCAGTATTGTACTCATGGCTTTTGAAAAAGCTTTTGAAGAGTGAATAAGCTTTCTGAACTCTTTTCCCGAAATACTGTAACACGAGACATCGGACAACGCTCTTACCGTGTAAATTCTTTTTTTATTAAAGAGAGCTGCTCTTTCCCCAAAATATCGTCCTGCTGAAATAACGTTTAATCTTTCAGAACCCGAACCATTATAATCTAAAGTTTCGACAACCCCTTTTCGTATAAGAAATACACTGTTGTCGGTATCGCCTTTGCGATATATTATGTCTCCCTTGCTAAAAGAATATTCTTTTAGAGTCTTAACCAGTTTCTTTTTTTCCTGGTTGGATAAAAATCTGAAAGGGATTACAGTTTCGATAAGAGCTGCGGCAGAGTTATAATCCATAATCCTGCCTATGCCACGTATTGCGAGGACGCGTGCTTTTTTCCTGTTGGATACTCACATAAACCTCTTTTAATAAAAATAATTAAAACTTATATCCAAACTTTCTAAGAATTTCTTTTCTCGCTTTTTTATCTTCGTCAGCTTCAATTCCTTTGGGAGAAAAACCATCTACAACACCAAGAACCCCGCACCCTTGAGAAGTTTCATATATTATAGCCTGAAGAGGATTGGCAGTTGCCGCAAATATTCCCGCAACCTCCTGGCAGTTTTTTATTGCATTAAGAATATTAATGGGAAAAGCTTTTCTTATAAATAAAATAAAAGAGTGTCCAACACCAAGCATATTGGCGTTTTCAGAAGCTGCTTTTATCAATTCCTCGCTATTGCCCTCTGTTCTTATAAGGCAAGGGCCCGAAGCTTCGCAAAAAGCAAGCCCGTACTCAATTCCGGGAACAGCGCTTATAACAATTTCCGATATATCTTCCACGGTTTTTATAAAATGAGACTGTCCAAAAATAATATTGGAATCTTTGGGTATATTGATTTGTATAACTTTTATTTTGCCGCTATCCACTCTTTTTCTCCTTCTAAGCCGATATCAAATCCAGATTCAGCTCACATACAGCGCATGGAACACCAATACCCCAATTTTCAAGAACAAAAGGATTAATCTCTCCTATTATACCTATATTTTTACCTTTTGATATAATTTGCGCACATCTCCCATTTATAAATCGGGCATCTTCTGCTTCAACAAGAGTATAATCTGCAGAAATATAAAACATTATAGCTGAAAGCTGGGAGTTTACAAGGTTAAAGCCAGCATCTTTATCCGCAGAGAGAAATCCAAGCGAATTAATAGTAATAACACCATAATTTTCTTTGTTATCTTTTACTGCAATCTTACCTGTTTCAAAAATTTTATGAGGATAAACACCGTTTCCCGAGACAGATTCCGAGTTAAGCAGGGAAGGAATTACAGATGGCCGCAAATATTCAAAATTCTCGCTCATTGGATTTGATATTTTTACAATATCATCTCCCTTAATATTCATTTTTTCTATGAAATCTTTTGCAGAACCAAGATAGTTGTAAACCATTTCCTGAAATCCCAAGCCTACCATTATATTTTTTATTTTTCTGCCAAATATGGTAGCATCGGAAAGTTTCCCCATTGTAAAGTCATCTGTCATTATTGGTTCAAAACTGGTAAGCCCCTTTCCTATCATTATATCTTCTATTATGTCTACAGG
>WRFK01000174.1 GCA_009778835.1 Spirochaetaceae bacterium | reverse complement strand
TCAGGAGGCAGGCAGGCGAGCAGGAACATTGAATAATCTTGGGATAATAGCAATGGGGCGGGCAGCTGAGCTTGCGCTTGATGAAATGGAAACTGAATCTGCGCGACTTAAAATATTAAGAGATAAACTTAGGGATGGTATTGTAAAAACAATTCCGGATATCACAATTAATGGAGATCAAAAAGATATTCTTCCAAATACCCTTAACATCTCTTTTGCAGGGGCAGAAGGGGAGTCTATACTTTTGTACATGGATATGGAAGGGATTGCTGTATCAACAGGTTCTGCATGTTCTTCGGATTCACTTGAGCCTTCCCATGTTTTGCTTGCGCTTGGGCTTAGCCCGGAACTTGCGCACGGTTCCATAAGATTCAGTTTGGGAAAGGACAACACCGAAAGCGACATTGATTATGTGCTTGAAAAACTTCCTCCTATTATTGCAAAAATAAGGAAGATGTCTACAGTTTATAACAGGAGTAAAAAATGAGCGGAAATTCATGGCTTTATTCAGAAAAAGTTAAAGAACACTTTATGAATCCGAGAAATATTTTGGATGATGAAGATAAGTATGATAGCGATGGAAGAGGTGAAGTGGGAAATATTGCATGCGGAGATCAGATGCTTGTTGTTCTTAAAATAAAAGATAACAAAATCACAGACTGCAAATGGAAAACATACGGATGCGCAAGCGCGATCGCAAGCACATCCATGATGTCAGAAATGGTTGTTGGAATGACACTAAAAGAAGCTTATCATATAAAACCTGAAGATGTTGTTAAACAGCTTGGTGGGTTGCCTGAACATAAAATACATTGCTCAGTACTGGGAGACAGAGCGCTGCGTGCAGCGATAGAAGATTACTACAGAAGAAATGGACTTGAAAGCGAAATCGAGGTTGAAGAAGCGAAAATTGTCTGTTCATGCAAGAATGTGACAGATAAAGATATTGAAAATTTTGTAAAGAATGGCGGAAAAGGTTTTGAAGAGCTTCAGAAAAAAACATCTCTTGGTACAGGATGCGGCAAGTGCATTAATGAGGCAAAAGAGCTTTTACATGGATATGAACACCTTTACGGGTAATTAAAATAGATTTTACTTTCTACCGCAAAATGGGTGTATTTTTTTAATTACGTGAAAAATGCAACTATTTTTAACAAATTCATGCTATTGCTTATTTCGTATTTCTACCTCTTTTAATATCAGTAATGGCTTTATGAAAGGTTTTAAACACCCTTTTTTTATTCATCAGTTTAAAGAATCGTAATTAAAAACTAATATTATTGTAGATATTCAGTTTTAGAGTTATATTATTAATTATGGCGGAAAAAGTATCATTTAATATAGAAGAAAATGTTAAAGATGAAATAAAAGAGCCAGGCAAATTTGCGATAATACTGCATAATGATCACTATACAACAATGGATTTTGTTGTAACTATATTAAAAGAGGTGTTTCAAAAAACACCTGCAGAAGCCAATAAATTGATGCTTGATGTCCATAGAAATGGATGGAGCAGAGTAGCTGTATACCCTTATGATATAGCTGCTACAAAAGTATGTCAGGTTGAAAACCGTTCAGCGCAGGCTGGTTTTCCTTTTAAGTGTACAATGGAGAAAGAATAATGAAAATAAATGAGGAAGTTCAGGTTATACTGAATGCAGCGTATGATGAAGCGCTTTCAAGGAAACATGAATTTTTTACCCCTGAGCATATAATTTATACTTCCCTTTTTTTTGATGGGCCTATTGCTATTTTTAATAAATGCGAAATAGATCCCGAGGGGCTTAAGAAAGAAGTTTTAAAATATCTTGATAAAGAAATTCCCAAGACAGAAAAAAGAGAACCTATTCAGACAATTAGTCTCCAAAGAATTATTGACAGAGCTATTTTACATAATGAAAGCGCCTCAAAAGAAGATATAACATTCGCAGATATTCTTGTTTCCATATTTGAACAAAAAGAGTGCTATGCCTCTTATTATATGAGAAAACTTGGGGTCTCAAAAGTAAAGCTTTTAAGGGTTATTTCCCATGAACTTGGAGATGCCATAGAAAAAGAAAATTCATTCCAAAAAATTAAAAAAGATAATAATGCTCCTGATGCAGAAGAACAAACAGCAAGCAGCAAAAAAAACAAGGAGAAAACTTTTCTTGAAAGATATACAAGAGAACTTACGATTGAAGCTAAAAATGGAAAACTTGAACCTCTTATAGGGAGGGTTGATCTTCTTGAAAGAATTATGCAGGTACTCTGCAGGAGAATGAAAAATAATCCAATTCTGGTTGGAGAACCCGGCGTAGGGAAAACAGCAATGGCAGAAGGGATAGCTTCCATGATTGCTGAAAAAAAGGTGCCCTATTTTCTTGAAAACTATTCGGTGTACCAGATCGATATGGGAAGCATTGTTGCAGGGACTAAGTATAGAGGGGATTTTGAAGAAAGGTTAAAAAAAGTATTAGGCGAACTTGAAACAAAAAAAGAAGTCATTATTTTTATTGATGAAATACATACAATAGTAGGGGCAGGTTCTGTATCAGGAGGTTCTCTTGATGCATCCAATTTATTAAAACCTCTTCTTGCATCCGGTGTACTGCGCTGTATAGGCTCAACTTCTTTTGATGAATACAAAAAAATATTTGAAAAAGAGAAAGCGCTTGCAAGAAGGTTTCAGAAAATTGAAATACCTGAAACTACAATAGAAGAAACAGAGCAAATTCTAAAAGGGCTAAAGGCAAGATATGAGTCTTACCATAATGTGCTGTATAGCGATGAGGCAATTAAGGCTGCTGTAACTCTTTCTTCGCAATATATAAATGACAGACATCTTCCCGACAAAGCCATAGATGTTATTGATGAAGCAGGGGCTTATGTTAAAATGATGAATTTTAAAAATAACCGTATTATTTTTAATGGTGCTGATAACTCAATTCCTGTAGCTGCTTCGACTACTGAGACTACTGCGACCAATAATGATCCTTCGGATCCAGTTGCTACTCCATCGCCAAGCGACACCGCACAGTCACTGGGCAACACCACTGCGCGGGATGGAAACATTGCTTACGAACCTGCTGCCACTGAACCAGTTACTCCTGAGCCTGCTATAATAGATGAAAAAATAATAGAAAAAATTGTTGCTGGAATTGCAAGGATCCCTATCGCAAATATGGCAGCTTCGGAAAAAGTAAAGTTGCATGATCTTGATCAAAAAATAAAAGAAGTTCTTTTTGGTCAGGATAATGCGGTATACGAAGTTGTGCAGGCTGTAAAACGCGCAAGGGCAGGATTTCGGGAACCCAATAAACCTGTAGCATCATTTTTATTTGTAGGACCTACAGGTGTGGGAAAAACAGAACTTTCCAAACAGCTTGCAGCAGGTCTTGGTATATCTTTCATAAGATTCGATATGAGCGAGTATCAGGAAAAACATACTGTTGCGCGCCTTATAGGAGCTCCGCCAGGCTATGTGGGATACGAAGAGGGTGGCTTGTTAACAGATGCTATAATAAAAGCTCCTCATGCAGTGTTGCTGCTTGATGAAGTAGAAAAAGCTCACCACGATATTTTTAATATACTGCTTCAGGTAATGGATTATGCAACACTTACAGATAACAATGGAAGAAAAGCGGATTTTAGAAATATTGTTCTTATAATGACTTCAAACGCAGGCGCCGGAGAGCTTGGAAAAGCGCTTATAGGTTTTGGCGAGCTAAGGATGGGAGAGAGCGCTTTGTCAAAAGCCATAGAACAGATTTTTTCCCCTGAATTCCGGAACAGGCTTGATAGAATTATAGTATTTAATAATCTTGATATTGAAAATGCAAAAAGCATTGTAAGAAAAGAGATAACGACTTTTAAAACTCAACTGGAAGCAAAAAATATAACATCTGAATTTACGGAAAACCTTGTAACTTTTATTGCCGAGAATGGCTTCTCAAGAGAGTTTGGGGCCAGAAACATATCCAGAATATTCAGAGAGAAAGTAAAAGATCTTTTTGTTGACAGAGTCATCTTTGGAGACCTTGAAACAGGAGGTCATGTTCTTGTTGATCTGCAGGATAATGAAGTGGTTTTAAAAGTTCCGGTTATGTAAGAGCCTGTCCATAATTATGAAGAATAGATTTCCTTATTATGATGAGACTGTTTTTTTTGAGTTTCCTCCTG
>WRFK01000173.1 GCA_009778835.1 Spirochaetaceae bacterium | reverse complement strand
TTTAGCCTGTTTATCTACTGAGTAATAATAGTCTCCCTGATTGAATTTTGAATAATCAAATTCCTCAAGACTTTTTGCCCTCCAGAGCCTTAAAATATTTATGGTTTTTCCGCCATATCCTACTATGGGCATATCATAGGGAATTCCAATAATATCTTCTGTATTTATCCAGTTTGCAAATCCGTTTTCATCTTTTTGAAAACTGCCTCCGAATTGTACAACACAAGGGATATCAACTCTTTTCATTTCCCATGGATTGCCATACTTAAGCCAGTTATCGGGTTTTTCAACCTGATATCCCCCAACAATTTCCTGCCTGAATATGCCAAACTCATATCTTAGTCCATAACCAATTGCCGGATAATTCATTGTTGCAAGCGAATCGAGAAAACATGCGGCAAGCCGCCCAAGTCCGCCGTTACCCAAACCTTCATCATGCTCAAGTTCCTGAATCTCTTTCCACGGGATGCCAAGCTCTTCCATTGCTTTTACAAGCTCTTTATCAAGACCCAGATTTATTACATTATTGGTGCTTACGCGGCCCATAAGATACTCTATAGAAAAATAGTAGAGTTTTTTTCCTGTATCTGTTTTTTGCGCTTTTTTGGTATTGATCCATTTTTCTATTAATCTGTCCCTGATAGTATAAATTAGCGCATAATAATAATCATACTTGCCTGCAGCTTCAGGATCACGCGCAAGACTGTATCTAAGGTGCTCTTCCAATCCTGCCTTTATATTTTCAGACTCTATTCCTGTTTTTGATGGAAAAACATTTTTATCACTAGACATTATTACCCTCCGCCTTTTCTATAAATAAAAGTAGCCCCAATACCATTGCCAACAGATTAAGAATTACTTTTAATTTTCTTTATCTTTTCCCACGCCCTTATTATTTCCGCACTGCTCCATGCCTGCGCGTATGTTCCTTTTCCTTCATAGGGATCTTTTCCGTCAAATATTTCCGATACAAATCCCATTCCCTTATTAGCTATATGCTTTTTAAGAAAAGCCATAAGAATTTTTTCCAGCCCTGCTGCTTTTACCTCTTTTTTATCTGAACAGAAAAGCGCAGCATCTGTATATATTCCAAAAAGCCATGGCCATACTGTTCCCTGATGATAGCTGCCATCCCTTCTTGGACCATCTCCCTGGTAGAAACTGCAGAAACGGGAATCATTTACTGCCAAGGTCCTAAGACCGCAAGGAGTTAGAAGCTCCCTTTCTACAACTTTTACTATTTTCTTCCCTATTTTTGTATCAACAAGAGGATAGGGCAAAGCAACAGCAAAAAGCATATTTGGCCTTAGGGATTTATCCTGCCATGAACCCCTGATAACATCTGCAAGAAATCCAGAATGAGGAATATAGTAGCATTTTTTAAAGTTTTTTTCTATGAGTGCTGCGGCATTGAGAATTTTTTTATCAACATCCATATTGGAAGCAGCGCACAGTTCAAGATAAAATTTAAGGGCATTGTAAAACAGCGCAGTAATCTCTACAGGGCTTCCTCCGCGCGGGGTCACCGGCTTTTCATAAACTGTTGCATCCATCCATGTAAGCTGAGTGTTGTCATCTCCTGCCTCCGGGAATCCATAGCTGTTTATTTTAAGTCCCGGAACTTTTCCATCAAGATAAGCTTTTACAATTTTTTCTATTGCGGGAAAAATATCTCTTTTTATCTCTTTTTGTTTTTCTCCTGCTTGCCATAAAAGCTGCGCTGCCCACACATATAAAAGCCCGGCGTCGATTGAGTTGTAGGATTCAAACCCCTGCGATCCACCAAGGGTATTTGGCAAAAGTCCATCTTTTATATACGAAGCGTATGCTTTAAGTATTTCAAGAGCTTCTTCCGGCTTCCCGCAGCAGGCAGTAATGCCGTTAAGAGAAATCATGGTATCCCTGCCCCATTCTCCAAACCATGGATATCCGGCAATAATAGAAAGTTTATTATCCCTGTTTTTAACCAAAAAATGCCTTGCTTCCTGTTTTAAAATTTGTATTGCCTCGGGATCATCTGCAAAGCTTTTTGAAAGAGTATCTCTTTTTGTTTTTTCTTTTAAATAAATATTATTCAGATATTCATTAATATTGCCGCTGCCTGAACAACCTTCTGTTACTCCTGCGCCAATAATAATATTTTCTCCGCTTTTTAAATCAAAAGAAAAACTGCCCGGAACATAGCAATCTTCCGCAAACAAAAACCCTCTTTCCATTTCCCTTACATATTCCCTGTTTTTGAGCCATATTCCTTTTTTATTAAATTGTGTTTTTTCACTTGTACTAAAACAGAGCTTAGGCATGTTTTCATAAAATTTCATACCAA
The DNA here is from genome assembly GCA_009778835.1 of Spirochaetaceae bacterium. Lineage (GTDB taxonomy): Bacteria > Spirochaetota > Spirochaetia > CADAEX01 > CADAEX01 > WQTU01. The sequence goes on along the minus strand of WRFK01000173.1, from coordinate 1,837 downwards.
AAAGATTGCCGCTATTATTATCGATCGAAAAAGAGAGAGAGCTATTCTCAGAAGTAAGCGCGTGCGAATTTCTATACAAAATAACAGGAGAAAGCTCTGCTTTAAAATAATTATTCTTTTTACTTTTATTTTTAATTGAAAAATAGACCCTGCTTTCTTCTGTCATAAAAATTTCTATTGAAATCAAAATATCTTTTACTTTATAGCTCCATTCTGGAAAAGTTTTTTTCTCGAACTTTTCAAGGTACTGGAATCCGCATGGATAAAAAGCGCCGGGGAACTGATTTGTGTCCAGGCGGACAGAAGTTCCATCTTTAGCAGTAATCAATATTTCATATCCGGATAAAAGAACATATCTTCCCTCAAGTTTTTCCATTGGCACAGCAAGAAGTCCATGATATTTTCTGGTACAGCATAATGGAACTGTCATGCTGCAATATCCCCCTTTGCCATCTGTTTCAAGCCATTCTTTATCGAGCCATGGAGCATTATAATCTGTAATGTTTATTTTTCTTGTTAATTCCATCATTTTTCTCCTTACTAAAATCTAACCTCTTTTTAAGCTAACATGCTTAAAAACCAATGCACTCCTTGCAGGTATATACGGAGTAATAATATTTCTGTTCCCACGCGTAAAAGAATTAAGCACAAGAGAATCAGGAACCAGGGAAAATCCCCCAAATAATTTGGAATCACTATTAAGTATTAATCTGTATTTACCCAGATCAGCATCTATCTCATAATCAACATGTGATACAGAAGGATTTAAATTTATTACAAATAAAAAACTTCCTCTTTTAAATGAAATAACATGAGCCAGTTCATCAATTTTTACAGCTACGGCAGGACCTGTAAGCATGGCTTCTGCACAGCTTTTTATCATTGCTTTGTCAAAGTCTCCCAAATGGCAGTAACGCAGCCCCCTGTTTTCCGAAAGAGACCATTGCCTTCTTGCATATTGATATGACCAGTTATTTCCTACTCTGGGAAAATCTATCCATTCAGGATGACCAAACTCGTTTCCCATAAAATTAAGGTATCCTTCGCCTCCTGCGGCAAAAGTTAAAAGCCTGATTATTTTATGAAGCGCAATTCCTCTGTCTATAATAATATTCTGCGACCCTATATTCATTGCATTATACATTTGAGAATCCATAAGCCTGAAAGCTATTGTTTTATCTCCGACAAGAGCCTGATCATGGGATTCGCTATAGGCAATAGTTTTTTCATTCTTTCTTCTGTTATCAAGCTGATGCCATATTTCTCCGACAGACCATTTTTCATCTCTTCTTTCTTTTATGATTTTTATCCAAAAATCGGGAATACCCATAGCAAGCCTGTAATCAAAACCAATCCCTCCATAGTTAATGCTCATGGCAGTTCCGGGATATCCGCTCATATCTTCTGATATTGTTATTGCAGTTGGTTTAAGTTCATGGATAAGATCATTTGCAAGAGTAAGGTATATTGCCGCATCTTTATCAAAGTTCTTTGAGAAATAATCATCATAGCTTACAAAATTTCTTTCAAGCCCATGATCTTTATAAAGCATGCTTGTAACTCCGTCAAACCGGAAACCATCGATACAATATTCCGTAAGCCAGAATGCGCAGTTTGACAACAGAAAATGGAGAACTTCTTCTTTTGCATAATTAAAAAGCCTTGAATCCCATGCAGGATGAGTCCCTTTTGCGCCTGTATGGAAGTACTGGTAATCGGTTCCGTCAAATTTTGAAAGCCCTTCGATTTCATTTTTTACTGCATGTGAATGGACAATATCCATAAGAACCTTTATCCCTTTTTTGTGACATGCATCTACAAGAGATTTAAATTCTTC
>WRFK01000172.1 GCA_009778835.1 Spirochaetaceae bacterium | reverse complement strand
TTTGTGCAAAGCAGAAAAGAAAAAGGGGAAAAACAATTTGATTTAATTTGCATGGATATACATATGCCTGTGATGGATGGTCTTGAAGCTGCTGAAAAAATTCTTGAGATGGATACAGGAATTCCTATAGTAGCCATGACAGCAAACATAATGTCCACTGACCGGGAGATTTACAGGAATAGCGGGATGAAGGACTGTATTGGCAAGCCATTCACATCCCAGGAATTGTGGCGCTGTTTGATGAAATATTTTAAGCCTGTACGCTGGCAGCCTGTGAATGGAGTTATACACAGACAAGCTGAAAAAGAACTAATGCACAAGCTTATGAAAAATTTCTTTAAAGACAATAGAAACAGGTTTAGTGAGATTACACAAGCTACTAAAGATGGAGATATAAAGCTTGCGCACAGGCTGGTGCATACTTTAAAGGGGAACGCAGGACAGCTTGGTAAAACCCTTTTACAGCATGCTGCTGCGGATGTGGAAAACCAGCTTAAAGATGGGAAGAATTTTGTTACTCCGGAGCAGATGACTAAACTTGAAAAAGAACTTAATGTAGTGCTTACAGACTTTGAATACCTGGTTAAGGGAGACTCTGAACGCAAGGAAACAAAACAATCCGGGTTTTTAGATGCAAAATCTGTAAGGGAATTGATCGAAAAATTGGAGCCAATGCTTGAAATGGGTAGTCCTGAGTGCAGGAATCTTATAGATAAGCTCTGCCTTATACCTGGCAGTGAAGAATTGGTACAACAAATTGATGATTTTGATTTTGAGAGGGCTATTGTTGTGCTTAGGGAATTGAAGAAAAAATGGATTTAAGGGTATAGTCAAGGTAAAAACTTATTACCATAGGAAATGGGCATAAATAAGGTGTATAGCCTTTATTGCCGGAAGACAAATATGGAAATTTCCAGGAGGAAAAATCTATGGGCATAGGCCAGAAAACTATCTTTTTGGTTGACGATGATGTAACCAATTTGGCAATGGGCAATGACACACTTAGCCCGTTCTATAAAACTGTTACGATAAATTCCGGCGTACGGTTATTGAAAATGCTTGAAAGCCATATCCCTGATTTAATACTTCTGGATGTTGAAATGCCGGAAATGAACGGCTACGAAACTATCAAGATTCTTAAACAGAAAGAAGAAACCAAGGGCATTCCTGTTGTTTTTTTAACAGCGCATAACGATACAGAAAGCGAGCTGGAAGGACTGACATTGGGCGCAATGGATTATATTGTAAAACCATTTTCCGCTCCTCTTTTGCTTAAGCGTATTGAAGTACACTTGCTTGTAGAATCGCAAAGAAAGCAGCTTATCTATTTTAACAATAATCTGCAGATTATGGTGGATGGCAAGACAGAAACTGTCGTGGAACTAAAAAATGCTTTTCTGAGAACAATGGCGGAGCTGGTTGAGTGGCGTGATGGTTCTACCGGCGCGCACATAGGAAGGACAGAGCTTTATATGAAAATTTTGTTTGAAGCGCTGCAAAATTGTAATGCATATAAAGATGAGGTAGCATCATGGGACAAAGAACTTGTTTTGCAGTCGGCGCAGCTTCATGATGTCGGTAAAATCGCGATAAAAGATAATATTCTTCAAAAACCAGCCAGGCTTACAGACCCGGAATTTAAAGCAATAAAGGCGCACGTTAACTTTGGTGAAATGGTAATCGAGAGAATAAAGCAAAAAACAAAAGAACGTGCTTTTTTGGACCAAGCGAAAATTTTAATAGCTACACACCATGAAAAATGGGATGGAAGCGGCTATCCAAGAGGACTAAAAGGAAAAGAAATTCCTCTTCAGGGACGAATGATGGCAATTACCGATGTTTATGACGCGCTTACCTCAGACAGGCCATATAAAAAGGCTTTTACCCATGAAGAAGCTGTTCGTGTTATTATCCGTGAGAAGGGAAAGCATTTCGACCCTGACCTGGTAGATATATTCTTGAGTATTTCCGACAAATTCAATGAAGTTACTGTATTGGACAGTCATGAATATTTTGAAGCATTTGAAGAAGAATGAGGTCAGCTTTGGAAAATTCAGAAGAAAGCAGTGATCCATTTAAGCCCATTGCGGATATACTCTTCGCGTATTTGCATGACATTATTTATAAACCATCAAAAGCCTCGCTGGATATTGAAACTTTGCCGGAGTCTTTCCGCGATGTAGGGAGAGAATTGCAATATCTTAACAACGCTATTGATGAAACTAGATGTTTTGCAAAAGAACTTGCCATAGGTAATCTTGATTGTGTGGTACCGCCTTCACGCAATAAAGTCGCTTCCTCATTAAAAATGTTACATTCATCGCTCAAGCATCTGACCTGGCAGACTCAACAGGTAGCAAAAGGCGATTACAATCAGAATGTCAGTTTTATGGGCGATTTTTCCAAAGCCTTTAACAATATGATTGAACAGTTGGAACAAAGACGGAAAATCACCCTGTATGAAAAAAATAAACTGGAAATGTATGTGCATTTGATACTTGCAAATTCTCCAAATCCGATATTGCTGTTCGACAAAGACGGAAAAGTAGTATATGCAAACGATTCCTACTTTCGGTTATGCAGAGTCTCCAATGCTGCTGAATTTTATGAAAAACAGATTCCCGATTTGTTTGAATCTTTTTTTCCGCAGCAATCTCTGGAAGAAATCAAACAGATATACCAAAGCGCGGTAATTGAAAAAAAGGTATTTGAAACAGGGCAGGAGATAGTTTTTAAAGATAATACATCCGAAAGGTATTTAAAGATACAGATAGCGCCTATGCTGGACAAACAAGGAAATTCCGATGGTGTAATTTTCTTTATTTTTGATATGACAGAAAGCACACAGGCGCGTATGGCAGCAGAGCGAGCCAGGGAACTTGCGGAGAAGTCAACACGCTCCAAATCCAACTTTCTCGCAAGAATGAGTTATGAAATACATACACCAATGAATGCAATCCTTGGTATGGCAGAGCTTGCTATGCGCGAAAATGTTTCTCCGGCTGCAAAGGAACAGATTCGCACCATACGGCAAGGCTCATTAAAGCTACTAAGCATTATTAACGATATTCTGGACTTCTCAAAAATCGAAGCAGGAAAGATGGATATTCTTCCTAAGGAGTATTTATTATCTTCTTTGGTAAATGATGCAGCCAATATAATAAAAATGAGAGTAACAGAATCTCATTTGCAATTTGTGGTAAACATAGATTGTAATATACCAAATGCCTTATTCGGAGATGCAGTCAGAATCCATCAGGTATTATTAAACCTTTTGAGTAATGCTTTTAAATATACCGAAAAAGGATTTGTCGCCTTATCTGTCAATGGGGAAAAAATAAATAATGATACCATTAACCTAAAGATAGAAGTTACAGACAGTGGGAGAGGAATAAAACAGGAAGAAATAGAGAAGGTGTTCAAAGAATTTATGCGGTTTGATTTGGAGGATAACAAAGACATTGAAGGAAGAGGTTTGGGACTTAGCATAACCCGTGGACTTGTCACAGCCATGAATGGCAAAGTTGATGTTCATTCCGAATATGGCAAAGGCAGCACCTTTACAGTCATCCTGCCCCAAAAAATTGTCAAAGACCAAAAAATAGCAGCTGTTAAAAACCCGGAAAAAAAGAGTGTATTGCTCTATGAGCGGCGCGAAATTTATGCCAATTCCATTGTTAAAACATTGGAAAATCTGGGTATTAATTACAAATTTGTGTCAACCACATCTGATTTTTTTAACTGCCTTTTAAGTAAAAAATACTCTTTTATTTTTATTGCATCTCCTCTTTATGAAGATGTTAAAAAGAAATATTCAGATCATAAGCTGGATGCCAGCTTTGCGGTTATTACGGAATATGGCGAAGCGATTGCCGATCGGAATATAAGTATCCTTGCTATGCCTGTTTTTCCTGCAACTGTCGCCGACTTTTTAAATGGTATTCTGGATAGCAAAGTCAGCAATTTAGGAAAAGAGAGTATACTAAAGTTTGTTGCGCCGGAAGCGCATATTATGATCGTTGATGATATTGATACGAATCTGGAAGTAGCCGAAGGATTGTTGCAGCCATATAGAGTGCATACTACATTGTGTAAAAGCGGCATGGAAGCAATCGAAAAAATAAAATTAGCTTGTTACGATTTAGTACTCATGGATTATATGATGCCCGATA
>WRFK01000171.1 GCA_009778835.1 Spirochaetaceae bacterium | reverse complement strand
TCTGTTTCAACATATCTTCCAATGGGAATAAGCATTGCTATAACTGTCATCTTAATACAAATATTAAAACCTCTTTCTGCAAGAACCTGGCTAAAAATACTTTTTACTAAAAATATAGGCGAAATGATTTTACTTATTGCCATTATAACTATCTATGCTGCTTTTATAGAATCAAAACTTCCTAATGGAAGATATTTGATGGAGATTATGAAAGATGAACTTTCCTCTGCAGGCATTCCTACATTATTACTTACTATTATACTTCCTTTCGCAAGCGGTTTGGCAACAGGAGTTGCTTTTGGGTTTGTTGGAACAAGTTTTCCGATTATAGTCAGTTTGCTTGGAAAAGATCCTGCTTTAGCTACTTTGCTATCCACAGTTGTCCTTGCATATGCAAGCGGGCATGTAGGCCAGCTTCTCTCGCCAGTGCATGTTTGCAATATTGTTACAAATAAATATTTTAAAACCAACTTGTTGAAAGCTACTATGGAGATAGCGCCGATATGCATTTTTATTTTTGCCGGAGCAGCTTTTTCAATCACTATTATAAATATTTTATTCTGATATTTATACAGAAGAAGCAGTATATCCACCCTCCGCATACTGGCAAAAAGAAAGATGTTTATCAAACCCTTTTGGCAACAAACTTGTATCATGCGTTATAAAAATTATAGTAGTATCATTATTTTCAGAAATCATATTAATCAAATTTATTACACTCATTGTATTTTCTTCATCGAGCCCCTGACAAGGTTCATCAAGAATTAAAAGTTCAGGTTTTTTTATAAATGCCCGTATTATAAGCACTAATCTTTTTTCTCCATACGATAGCTCTTCAAACATTATGTTTTTTTTAACAACAAGCGATGCTGCCTTGAGCCACTTTAGCGCTTCCTCCATCTGAAGGCCCGATACATTATTATAAAGCCCTATTGAATCAAAAAAACCCGATAGCACTGTATCCAAAACATTTGTTCTTATCCTGAAATTCATTTGAAGATCGCCTGATACAAAACCAATTCTTTTTTTTATGTCCCAAATACTCTCTCCGCTTCCGCTCTCGCGTTTTTTCCCAAAGAGCGAGATATTGTTTAAATATGCTTTTGGATTATCACCATTTATAAGACTCATAAGAGTTGACTTACCGCTGCCATTAGGTCCTGTTATTTTCCAGCGCTCCCCTTTTCTTACATCCCAATTTATATTTGAAATTATTTTTATCCCATCATACGCAACAGAAACATTTTTCATTAAAATCACATGCTCCTTTTGTTGGTGCGGCAGATTATCTGGTAACTTTATGCTTTTTTCTTCTGTAAGACCTGAGCTATGAAATATATCTTTATTGATATTGTCCGAAAGATTAACAGAAATTTTCCCTTTTCCAATCTGCAATATTTTTAAATAATCATCTGAATGGATAGAGCCTGCATACGCTATTTTCCCTTCATTAAGAGAGAGTACATTTTCTATGCAATTGGGAATTTCATTGTGCCTTGAAGTAACAATAAAAATTCTCTCTTTGGATTTTATTAAATCCATTATAAGATTGTTGAGATTTTCTCTTGCTACAGGATCAAGTCCATCGAAGGGGTCATCTATTATTAAAGCATCAGGGCCAGAGGATAATGCCTTGCATAAAAGGACTTTTCTGAATTCTCCTGTAGAAAGGAACCTAAGCCCCCTTTCCATAATCCTTTCAAGGCCAAACATAAGTTTATATTTTTCAAAAAGCGTATTGCTAAAGCTTTCAGAATCTTGTGTTAAAAAATCTTTTACAAGAGTTCCCGGATCAACAGAACCATGCATAAACCGCGAGTTATCTTTTTTTCTTTCTTCGGTCATTATTTTTTGTTGTAATTCAAACGACGCATACCCGACTTTTTCGTCAGAAACAAGAGTACCTGAGTATGGCTTTAGGATTCCCGCTATTATCATGGCAAGGATCGATTTTCCGCTTCCATTAGCTCCTGTGATTGCCCAGCATCCATTTAGAAAATCAATAGTAATATCATCAAGCAGCTTTTTGCCATCTGTTTTATAAGAAATATTTTCAAGTTTTATCAAAAGACGAAGCCTCCACAAATCCTATTTCGCAGCCAAGGCTTACCATTGCCAATATAGCTTCGCTATAACATCATTATAGCTTCGCTATAATTTCGTTACCGGAAACATGTACCTGGATTTTCGTATGTATAAACATTGTTTTAGTTGTATAATATTCACAAAAACAACACTTGTAATTATTGCAAAAATAGCAATAATTATTTGTAATTAAAGCGTTTGACACACTATACTTTAAAAGCTATTGTGTCAAGGTATTTTAGGAGGCTAATCAGAATGAACTATTTTAACTCATTGTCGTTCAGGCAAAAAATAGAGGAACTTGCGCAATGCAGGTTTATGGATAAATCTGAATTCAATGGAGTTGAAAAACTTAAAGGTAAAAAAATTGTAATTGTTGGATGCGGAGCTCAGGGGCTTAATCAGGGGCTTAACCTCCGCGACAGCGGGCTTGATGTCTCATACGCTTTAAGAAAAAGCTCTATTGATACAAAAAGGCAATCATGGAAAAACGCAACAGAAAACGGATTTAAGGTCGGAACATACCAGGAAATAATTCCAGGCGCAGATCTTGTATGCAATCTTACTCCTGATAAACAACATACAAGTGTTGTAACCGAAGTAATGTCGCTTATGAAAAAAAATTCAGCTCTTTCCTACTCCCATGGTTTTAATATTGTAGAAGAGGGTATAAAAATACGCAAAGATATTACAGTTATAATGGTAGCTCCGAAATCTCCGGGAACAGAACTGCGCGAGGAATATAAAAGAGGATTTGGTGTGCCTACCCTTATTGCTGTTCACAGGGATAATGATCCAAATGGCGATGGACTTGAAATTGCAAAAGCTTATGCAGCAGGAACAGGAGCAGACAAAGCCGGAGTGCTTCAATCATCTTTTGTCGCAGAAGTAAAATCAGATCTTATGGGAGAACAAACAATATTATGCGGAATATTACAGACAGGTTCGTTGCTCTGTTTTGATAAAATGGTACAGAATGGGGTCGAACCTTCATTTGCAGCAAAGCTTGTTCAATATGGATGGGAAACAGTAACAGAAGCTCTAAAACATGGCGGTATCACAAATATGATGGACAGGCTTTCAAATCCTGCGAAGATAATCGCACACAAGTTTTCAAAAGAGCTTAAGGAAATTATGACTCCTCTTTTCAGACAACACATGGATGATATTTTAAGCGGAGAATTTTCTTCAAAAATGATGGCAGACTGGGCAAATAACGATAAAGATCTTCTTACATGGAGAGAAGAAACAAATAAAACTCAGTTTGAAAATACAAAACCAACTTCAGAGAAAATAAGCGAGCAGGAATATTTTGATAAAGGTATTCTTATGATAGCTTTTATAAAAGCAGGAGTAGAGCTTGCTTTTGATGTCATGGTATCTGCTGGTATAAAACCAGAGTCTGCGTATTATGAGTCTCTTCATGAGGTTCCGCTTATTGCAAACACAATAGCAAGAAAAAAACTTTATGAAATGAATGTTGTAATTTCAGATACCGCAGAATACGGAAACTATCTTTTCTCAAAAAGATGCATCCCTCTGCTTAAGGATTTTATGCAGAAAATAGATGCAGATGTTATAGGCAAAGGATTACAGCTTGAGGATAATGGAATTGATAATGTTAAGCTTATAGAAGTAAACAAGGAAATTGAATCTACCGGAGTTGAGAAGATAGGAAAAGTTCTAAGAGAATATATGACAGCAATGAAATCTCTTGAAATCTGAAATTGATTATACCAGATGTCCCTCGCTTGAGGGACATTCATACCTGCGCAGGCTGGCTCTAAACATCTTTTGTTTCAAGGAAGTGATATGCAGGCATTTCATAAGGATGAACATCAAGGAGAGCTTTTTTTATTCTTTCTGCATCTTCATTTCTGCAAACCATCTCGACCCTGTATTCGCTAACTTTTGAAATATCTCCTTCTTTACCTATATATGGAACACTCCCCTCTTCCGGCATAAATTGCCCCTCTCCTCTAACCTGCCAGCAACATTTACTGTATTTTCCAATTTTCCCTGCTCCAGCATTAAAAAGAGCCGCTTTTACTTTATCAAGATGAGTATCCGGAACATAAAATACTAGAACCAACATTATCATTTTCCTTATTAATATAATT
>WRFK01000170.1 GCA_009778835.1 Spirochaetaceae bacterium | reverse complement strand
TCTGGGAATACCTTATAACTATGCGGTCATGATTATTAAGAATATTATGAATTCCCTTGCCCCTGTCTATGGAGGAGGAAGCTCCCACAGTGCCTGTCATTTCTACAACGTATATTGGACCTGGTTCATTTCCAAAAGCATCTGCAAAGGTTTTGGCAAGCAATTCGCCGGCATGAACATTATCCGGAGCTACGAGACAAACAGTATAGTCCTCTATATTTCCGGAAATCATCCTTGCTGCGCGATTAATAATAATTACCGGAATTCCTGCGTTATTTGCTTCTGTAAGGATTGCATCCCAGCCTGTTGCCACAATGGGTACAAAAATAATTGCATCAACTTTCTGGTTGATGAAATTACGCATAGCAGTAATCTGGTTCTCCCTCCTTTGCTCTGCATTGGAATAGAGCAGGGTAAAGCGGGGGTGTTTATCATAGGCTTCCTGCATTTCGTATGAATTTCCAATACGCCACTCTGATTCCGTACCAATTTGACTAAATCCTATAACATACTTTTGTTTTTTCTTTGATATAGAGCTGGTCTTTTTATCACCATAACATCCTGTCAATGAGACTATTAGAGTAGCTAAAACCAATCCAAAAAGTGTAATGTGCATTTTTTTCATTACAAATTCCCTTTTTCAATACACATGATTACCCATTTGATGCAAGATTTAATTTTTATATATTCAAAAGCAAATATAACTGCTAAATATTAGATTACAAACATAATAAGCTGTTGTCAATCTTTTATTTTATTGAAAGCAGTATCAATTTATTTTTGAAGATTTCATTTTTAGTGTTTCGTTCATGCTTCCTGTACGATAGCCCAATAAATCAAGCGCAACATAAGTGAAACCAATTTCTTTAAATGCTGCATATATTTTTTTACGATTGGAAGGGGAGTCCATAATAGCAAAACCAGCAGCATCTGTTTCTATGCGGGCAAGATTGCCATGATACCGGACCCGCACCTGGCAAAAGCCCATATCAAGAAGAAACTGTTCTGCTTTGTCCAGCATACTTAAACGGGAAGGGGTAATTTCCTCTCCGTATGGAAAGCGAGTTGAAAGGCATGCAAAAGATTGCTTATTCCATGTGGGTAATCCCATTTCTTTTGAAAGATCGCGTATTTCCTGCTTGCTAAGTTTTGCATAACATAAAGGCTTTTTAATACCCAGTTCTTCAATAGCAATCATTCCCGGACGATAGTCTGTGCTGTCGTCAATGTTGGAGCCTTCAATGATATGGGAAATCCTTCGCTCTTTTGCTATGTTGATAATTTTAGAGAAAATTTCTTTCTTGCAGATATAGCAACGGTTTACAGGATTTTTTGAAAAACCATCAATTGAAAATTCATTTGTATCGCATATAACATGTGTGATCCTGTGTTTTTTGCAAAAGGCCGATGCCTCTTCCAATTCCCGCTTTGGGAAAGAAGGGGAGCGCGCAGTAACTGCTATAGCTTTATCTCCCAGGACATCATGGGCAATTTTTAAAAGAAATGTAGAATCTACTCCGCTTGAAAAAGCTACTGCCACGCTTTCTAAATCGCGCAGGTGCTTTTTTAATTTCTCAAGCTTTTGCATTTTGTGATCTTTTTTTATTTCTACTGATTGCATAAATATCCCCAAATTTTTCGTTCCATTTCGTTTATAGAAAGCTTATGTTCTTTTGCCAGCGCTGCGACATCATCATATTCCAGCTTGGATTTTATAATCCCAAAGCCTTTGCCTGTTTTTATCCTTACTTTGCCGAATGGCGTTTCTGTTGTTTTTGTTTCTCTTTCCAAAATATAACGGCTGAGAATAGATTTTCTTACACCAAAAGTTGTAGTGTGTTTAAGCATTAACGCTGCAAAAATATCTGCTTTTTCTGCATCACAGATGCAGGTAAAGAGTATCCCGGGACGCTCTTTCTTCATTCCAACTGCAGTGGTGAAAACATCCAATGCCCCGGCATCCATCAATGTTTGGCAGGCAAAACCAACTGACTCGGCAGTCATGTCGTCCAGGTTGCAGCATAATTCAACAACCTTGTTGTTTGGTCCCCCTTCATGTTTACTGCTTTCACCTTGAGAATTTTCACTTTGAGAACTTTCACTCATAAAACTTTCACCCAGAAAAACACGAACACAATTTGCAGCCTCAAAATCTTTTTTGCCCATACCATATCCTGTTTGCTGTACACGCATCTGCGGCATTGGGATAAAATCATCTGCAAAATATTTAAGCAAGGCAGCTCCTGTGGGCGTGCAAAGCTCTCCCCGTATGTTTCCACCAAAAGCAGGAATATCTTTTAAAATATGCGCAGTAGCAGGCGCTGGGACAGGTAAAATACCATGGCTACAGCGCACAAAACCGTTCCCTACGTGAATCGGCGAGACAAAAACCCTTTTTGGAGATAGTTTTTCCATAAGCAGGCAAACTGCAATTATGTCTGTGACTGCATCCAAATTTCCCACTTCGTGAAAATGTACTTCAGATACAGGGAGTCCATGAACAAGGGACTCTGCCTCGGCAAGCAAGTTATAAACTGCCAGAGCATGTTTTTTAACATTATCTGAAACAGGAACCCCTGATAATATTGCTTCTATCTCTTTTAGTCCTGTATGAAGATGGGGATGAGTTTCTTTGTTGCTATGGTGATGATCGCCAGTTGCGTCATGGTCATGATGATGGGCATGGTCGTGATGATGACCCATTATATCGGTATCGACACTCATTTCCTCTTTGCCATCTATGGTAACAGATACATGTGTACCCTTGATCCCGCATTTTACCGAAGGCTCTGCGCTAATGCATACCCCTTTTAGTCCAAGATTATTTATTTTTTTTAAAAAATTATCTCTGGCAAGCTGGTCAGGGAGAAGTTCCAACAGCGCTGCTGCAAGCATATCCCCGCTGGCCCCCATATTGCATTCGATAAAAAGAGTTTTCAATCTATAGTCCTTTCATCTGGTTGATACGGCTGGCAAGAAAGCCTGCCCCAAATCCATTATCTATATTCACTACAGAGAGTCCGGCAGCGCAGGAATTTAACATACAAAGCAGCGCTGACAAGCCCCCAAAATTCGCTCCATAGCCAACACTGGTTGGTACAGCGATTACAGGACAGCTTACAAGCCCGCCTATAACACTTGGCAGCGCCCCCTCCATTCCTGCTATTGCAACAATAACCCTTGCTTCTGTAAGAATCTCCAGCTTCGAAAGCAGCCTGTGAAGCCCTGCAACACCAACATCATACAACCGTGTTACCTGATTCCCGAGTGTCTCTGCTGTCAATGCAGCTTCCTCACACACTGCCATGTCACTGGTTCCGCCGCTGGCAATTACTATGTTGCCTACTCGTTGTTGTTCCTGGCAGGGGAGCGCTATACCCAGTTGCGGGATAGGGTGATAAATAAGGGGGATATTTTTGCTGGTTATAAAATCTGCTGTCTCCTGGGAGATGCGGGTAACCAATATATTACGCGCGTTATTTTTGTTCATATCAGAAAGAATACCAGTAACTTGCTCCGGAGTTTTACCGCGGCCATAAATAACTTCGCCTACGCCCTGGCGCAATGAGCGGTGATGGTCTACTTTAGCATAGCCCAAATCAGAGAAAGGCTCTGTACGAAGTTGTCCCAATGCCTGTTCCGGTGTGAGTTCACCTGTTTTTATCCTATACAGCAGCTTGAGTATATCATCCTTTGCTGTAATGTTACTCATCCAGGGTCCCTGCGTTTGTTATAAATACGAGTTGCTTCATCAATATGACTACTTAAAATACGGGGTATATCATCGATGTATTTAGCTGTTGGCTGATCTTTTATCCCTGCGATAAAAGAATTGCATTTTGATGTAGGGATAAGAATTTTCATTGTCTCGCTGCCGGATACTGCTTCTGCAATAGCCGGGCTTATTTCTCCAAGCATTGAGTTCGCTAACACAATCCCTATGGTGCCAATAATAACATCAACCCTGCTGCAATTATATATAATTGCGTTTTCACCGGTAGCAGAGAGATCTGCTCCTGCTTTGAGCATTACTGATGTTGCTATTGCATTAGTCCCTATTGCTAAAATAGAGTACTCATCTGTTTCCTTGCGCAACCGTTCTATAACCGATTTTCCAATACCGCCGCCCATACCATCTATGACTAATATTTTCATAAGAAATAAACTCCTGAATTAGTGCTGTATAATTTATAGCAGATTTTCATATTGCTTCC
>WRFK01000169.1 GCA_009778835.1 Spirochaetaceae bacterium | reverse complement strand
GGAATATCTTCTCTTCTTTCCCTAAGGGAGGGCAAAACTATTTTTGCAACATTTATTCTATAGAAAAGGTCTTCCCTAAAACGGCCTGCCTTGACTTCTTCTTCCAATGTTCTGTTTGTAGCAGTTATAACTCTGGCTTTTAATTTAATATTTTTAAGTCCTCCCATTCTGTGAAACTCATTCTCCTGAAGGACTCTTAAAAATTTAGTTTGTATTGTAAGAGGCATATCTCCAATCTCATCCAGAAATATTGTTCCATCCCCTGCTGCCTCAAATTTTCCTATTTTTAACGATACTGCGCCTGTAAAAGCCTGCGCCTCATGTCCAAAAAGTTCATTATCTAAAACAGATTCTGTAAGGCCGGAACAGTTAACAGCAATAAAAGGTTCGTTTTTTCTTTTACCGTTAAAATGCAAAGCATTGGCTACAAGTTCTTTTCCTGTTCCGCTTTCACCGGCTATATGTACAATAACATCATTATTGACAAGTCTTCCTATGGATTTAAAGACCTCCTGCATTACAGGAGAATTTCCGATAATTTTTCTAAATCCGCTATTTTTTATTTGTTCGGATTGCACAGCATTTACATATTTGCTCATCTTGCTGGATTCCAATGCTCTTTTTACGATAATGGTAATTTTATCAATATCCAGCGGTTTCTCTATATAATCATAGGCCCCTAAAGAGATTGCTTCTATTACTGTTTCGAAACTTCCATGAGCAGTAATCATTACCACAGGAAGATCAGGTTCCATCTTTTTTATTTTTTTTAAAATTTCAAGGCCATCCATGCCCGGCATTCTATAGTCAAGAAAAACCAGATCCACCTCTTCGCTTGATAATATTTTAAGCCCTTCTTTGCCATTATATCCATTTAAAACTTTATATTCTTTACCAAACAGATTGGAAAAACTCTTTTGAATGCTATTATCATCATCTATTACAAGTATTGCTGCCACGCATCACCTCTTTTATATATTATTATTTTTCAAGGGAAGAGTTACGATAAAACTTGTTTCCTTATCATTGCTTGCAACACCTATTGTTCCTTGATGCCGCTCAATTATAAGTTTTGAAAGAGCAAGCCCTAACCCGGTACCTTGTCTTTTTGTAGTAAAAAAAGGTTCAAATATATTGTCTATATCTTCCTTGGCAATTGCAGGTCCATTATTCTTAAATTCTATAGCTACTTTATCATTCTGCAGTACTGTACTTACTATGAGTTTCCCATCCTCGGACATTACCTCAATGGCATTGACAATAAAATTTATAAAACAGATTCTTATTTTTTCACTATCAATAAATAAAGCAGGCAAGTTATCTGCCAGTTTGTATTCAACTGTTATGTTTTGCTTCTCAAAGTTGTATTTATATATATTTACAGTATCAAGAACCAGTTCATTAATATCGTAATATGAAAAGTTCATTGGCTTGGGTTTTGAAAATTCAAGAAGATCTTTGATCAATTTGTCAATTCTGTCGATTTCTTCAAGCACTGTATTGATCTCATCCGATCCATCTCCTCCTTTTAAATATCTGCTTTTTATTATTTGCGACATCATTTTTATTGAGCTCAAAGGATTCTTGATCTCGTGCGCAAGCCCTGCCGAAAGCTGCCCAACAACAGCTAACTTCGCAGACTTTATCATATCGTCCTGCATTTGAATTATCTGCTGATTATATTTAAATATTTTTTCCGAAAAATTATTTATACTCTCTGCTATTATTTTGAATTCATCATTTGCTTCTATGTCTATTACCTGTAAATTGCTCTCTATGTTGAAATTATTGATCCCATTAATAATTTTACTTAGTGAACTATTAATATCATTCGCAAGAATAATATAGGCCAGAAAAGAAAGAAAAAAGCCAATCATCAGCATAAAATAAAGAGTTCTCTTTACATACGGTAAATATCGGGTATTACTTTCTTCTTTAGAGAAAAGCGCTATTGCGCCCCAGTAGTGTTCATCATCTGTATAAATGGCTTTAAGCATAACATAATATTTATCTTTGCTGATTACTTTCTCAAACATGACAGAACCATTTTCCAGAAGTTCTTCCATGATATTGTTATCAATAGTTTCAACGCCGTCATAGGTTGAAATAATTTTTATATCTTTCCAGTATATCCCATTGTCAAGACCTGTAAGCTTTTTTATATCTTCCACAAGCTTTTCCGAAAATAATTTTCCGATCATTAAAAGACCTATTATATTGCCATTTTTCTTTAATGGAGCGACTGCCCTTATTGCAATACCCGACTTACCGCTCTCATAGCTTACAACAGTATTTCCAGCCAAGCCTTCTATAATAATATTTTGTTCTGTTTTAAAATCGCCTTTTTCCTCCAGATCATGCAATCTTATAAGAACACTGCCATCTATATCTACGATTTCAACAATATCAAAAACAGCCATCCTGTAATAATTTCTCATTATATCTTCAAGAGAAGCCCTGTCGCCCAATGAGACTAAATCTACAATAGTACTATCTTTTGATAAAATACTTGCTGCATCAAGGCATGTCTCTTCGCTTAATTTAATTTCATTATAGTAAACTGTGCTACTGTCTCTTAGCCTTATTGTAATGGACTTCTCAATAGAGGCTTTAAAAAGCCAATAACTGATCAACAGGGAAATATTGGTTGTTATAATAATTATAAAGATAAAAGAGATAAGAATTTTAATATTAATTTTATATTTTAAAAAAGGATGTAACATACTTAATAATTTTAAACCATATCAAAAATAATGTATACATTTTTATAAAGCGATTCAGCTAATACATACGTGTTGTTATATATATGGAATAAAAAGAATTTACGGGTTAATATAAGAGTCAAGGCTATTAATTTTATGGATGAAGAAATAATTCAGCTATGTGATAAAAATGGAGTGCCTCAAGGAAAAGCTCCCCGCAGTGTTTGCCATAAAGACCCATCCCTGATCCAGATGGTTGTTCATTTATTAATATTTAATTCCAAAGGAGATATTTTTCTGCAGAAAAGGTCCAAAACCAAAGACACTTATCCCGATATGTGGGATACGGCTGTCGGAGGCCATGTGTCGGCAGGAGAAGATGTTTTTACAGCTCTTATTCGGGAATCAAAAGAAGAGCTTGGAATTGACCTAAAAAATCCGGAATTCCTTTTTAAGCAGCTTAACAAAGACGATACAGAAACAGAATTTTCTTTTGTGTATAAAACAATTTATGACGGGCCGTTTCACATCGATAATAACGAAGTAACAGATGGGAGATTTTTTTCAATAAAAGAGATAAAAGAAAAACTGGGAAAAAATATATTTACCCCTAATTTCGAAAAAGAGTTTAAAACATTGGCATAGGATAAATATTAGACCACTGATGCACAAGATCCACAAAATCCTTAAGAGGTTTTGAAAAATATTTATCGCTGTGGTGGATCATATAATATTTTCTTTTAAAATTTTTATCCTCAACCGGCAGGGCAATTAATCTTCCTGTTTTTACTTCTTCGCTTACCATATTGTTGGATATAAAAGCGATTCCAAGTCCCTGTTCCACAAGTCTTTTTATGGTTTCATTATTTGAAATTTCGTAATGTATATTTGCATTGATCTTGTTTTTTCTTATAAAGCTTTCGGTTATTTTTCTGGTTACAGAACCTTTCTCATGAACAATAAGATCGCATCCGTCAATATCTGTTATTTCAAGACGGTCTTTTCTTTTAAGCGGATAATCATGCGGCAGAATACATACGATATTATCTTCCAGAATTTCCTGTACCGATATTTTCGGATTTTGAATAGGTTTTGATATAAATCCTATATCATTATTGAGCTCTGCTGTATTTTCAATAATGCTTTCATTATGCCCAATAAGCATGGAAATATTTATATCATGATTATACTTATTATAGTATTTTATAATATAAGGGAGATAGTAAGCACCAAAACTCTCGCATGATAAAATCGAAATCTTACCTTTGCTAAAATGCTGAAAATCTTTGATACTTTCCTCTGCCTGGCTTTCCATATCAAAAATTTTATCTGCAATACTAAAGAGGTGTTCTCCTGCATCGGTAAGAATAACTTTTTTACCTATAATATCAAGAAATTTAAGGTCATAATAACTTTGAAGCTGCTTGATCTGTTTTGTAACAGCAGGCTGGGTAATACATAAGATATCAGCTGCTTTTGTGAGGCTCTTGCATTTTGCAGTATAATAAAAAGTCTTTAAGTGATAGAGATTCATAACTATTTTTCATGTT
>WRFK01000168.1 GCA_009778835.1 Spirochaetaceae bacterium | reverse complement strand
TCCTGTGTCAGGAAAGCTTAAAAGATTTTCTATTCGGTCTAAAATCTTTTCGACAACCTTAACTGCTGTTAATGGCCTTTCCTGTTCATCAGAAATATAGTCCTGGATACTTTTAAGATCCCGTATTGCTTCTGCGGATAGTAGGGGTTTAATTATTGCTGCTGATTTCTTTTCTGACTTCTTCAAGTGCATGCCAGCCTTCTTTCTCCCCGGAGATTCTCCCTTTTTCCAATTCAGTGATCAATCTGATGGCTGCTTCCTTTTTTTCATAATCTTCCATGTCCAGGATTACATAACGGCCGCGTCCATTTTTTGTAAGGTAAACAGGGGATCCGGATTTTATGTTTTTTAAGACTTCCGAATAATTTCTTAGATCCGATACTGGCTTAATAATTGGCATATTTAGCCTCCAAATGTGCTGTAATAATTATGGCTTAATTTAACGTAAAAATCAACAGCAATAATTGACTCTTTTTCCTGATTATTTTAATAATAAAGAAGATGGTAATGTTGCTCTAAAATTTTGTTTGTGGGAATTTTTTATTGATCCTGAGAGTTGAAAAATATGATTATAAGCGCAAGCAGAAGAACAGATATTCCAGCTTTTTATTCAGAGTGGTTTTTAAACAGGATAAAAGAAGGTTTTTTATTGGTTCCAAATCCAAGAAACCCAAGCCATGTTTCCAAAGTCGATCTTTCTCCGGCACCTTCTGTCGAACGAGCAAGAGCGAACAAAGGCGACAGAGGAGAACCTTCGTTGCTTCGCGACTCGGAGGAAGATGCCTCTCCGGCTAAAATAGAGTGCATTGTTTTTTGGACAAAAAATCCTGCGCCGCTAATGTCTGGCCTGGATATACTGGATAAATTAAATTACTTATATTATTTTGAATTTACATTAACTGCGTATCAAAATGATATTGAAAAAAATCTCCTGGACAAAGAAAAAATCATAACAACTTTTAAACAATTAGGAAGCAGGCTTGGCCCAGAGCGTGTTGACTGGCGTTTTGACCCCATAATAATAAATAATAAATTTAATATAGATTGGCACAAAAAAAGTTTTTACAATATCTGTAAACAAATTCATAAATACACGAACAGATGTATTATAAGTTTTGTTGATCCATATTCACACATTAAGCGTGATTTTACTGAACCAAAAGAAGATGATATTTACAAACTAACAGAGAGCTTGTCTCAAATAGCAAAAGAATTTGATTTGCCGCTATTTACCTGTTCGGAAAAAATAGATTTAAGCTGCTATGGAGTTAGTCATTGTTCGTGTATTGATAAAAATAAAATAGAAAAAATTATTGGGCATCCTATTAATGCAAAAAAAGATCCGGGACAAAGAAAAACATGCGGCTGTATTAAAAGTGTGGATATCGGAATATACAATACATGCAGGCATGGTTGCCTTTACTGCTATGCAACAACATCAGAAAAAATTGTTTTAAAGCAAACAAAAAATCATAACCAATATTCTCCGATGCTTACAGGTTTTCCAAATTGAAACTTTATGCTATTCTGTTATTTAGAAAGAATAAAAAATCAAGGAATATTTTATTATATGAGAAAAGTTATAATTGGTATACACGGGCTTAAAAATAAACCGCCTAAGGATATTCTTAAAAAATGGTGGAAAGAAGCCATAATCGAAGGATTTAAATTAAATAAATGTAAAATTAAAAGATTTAAATTCGATCTTGTTTATTGGGCAGATCTTAATTATGAGACTCCTGAAAATCCTGATAATTGGGATGAAAATAATCCCGAACATTTATCATCTCCATACGCTCCCTATGAGGAGAGCGAATTTAATAAAGTTAAAGATCAGTTAAGAAAAGGGGTAAGAAAAACAATTGAATCAGGTCTGGACTTTATTTTTTTAAAAGATGGTGAAATATCCGGTTTTGATAAAATTGCCGATATTGCCATAAAAAGAAAATTTTCAGATCTCTATACTTATTACACAGGCGATTGTATTGCCAAGCCCGGAGTAAATGCCGGAAAAGAATTCAGGGCAAGACTTATAAAAAAGCTAAAAAAATATAAGAGGCGGCAAATAATGCTTATTGCCCATTCAATGGGGTCAATAATAGCTTATGATGCTCTTGTGGAAATCGGTAAAAAGATGAATATCGATTATTTTGTTACAATAGGATCTCCGCTTGGGCTGCCTGTTGTTATTAATAAAATTCTCCTGGAGCAAAGAAAAAATAATACTGATGAAAATGTAAAATCAAGTAACGATAACAAAACCGATGTAAATATAGCTGAAGGTAATAAGGAGGATGGTGATATTCTTCCCCCTACGCCGGAAGCTATTGCCAAAAAATGGTACAATATTGCAGATATTGACGATAAAATAGCGTTTGTAAGCAATATTGAGAAAAAATTTGCTCCATCAACAAAAAATATCAGACCTTTTGATATAGCTGTAAGGAATAATTATATTTATGAAGGGAAAAGCAATCCTCATAAAATTTACGGTTATTTGCGAAGCCATGAACTTTCACAAATAATATATGAATTTGTAACACGCAGTTGGCTGCAGCGGTTGAAAGATTTTTTTACCGGAAAGAAAAAAACAGTTGCCGAAGAATAATCACTTTTCAAGAGCAGTGATTTTGTTTAGCCTCTGCTCGTGTCTTCCCCCTTCATAGGTTGTCTCAATAAATTTATCTATCATGTTTTCAACAGAGGCATTATATTCGATTCTTCCGCCAAAAGCTAAAAAGTTTGCGTTATTATGAGCCTTGCACATCTCTGCTGTAAAAAGGTCATGTATAACTGCGCATCTTATCCCTTTTATTTTATTCGCAGCCATGGAAATGCCAATAGCTGTTCCGCAAAACAGTATGCCAAAATCATAATTTCCAGATTTATATTCGTTACATGCCTTGTTGGCAACATCTGGATAATCTACGGAATCTTCATTGTATACACCAACATCTATTATTATATGTCCGCTTTTTTCAAGATGATTTTTTATTCTTTCTTTTAGTTCAAAACCGCCATGGTCTGTTCCTAATACGATTTTTTTGTTCATTATTTAACTCCTTTTTCCAAAAATATTGTTATCTCCCGTATTATTTCTGCCGTGAGTCCCCATATCACTATCCCTTCATAATTATAAACATATACTGTTGTTTTTCTTATTGGCCATGATACATGATATTTTTCAGGAAGCCCAAGCTCTTTTGCGGGAAATAATACTTTCTTCTCTCCTGATTCATTATAATACATAGATTTGATTTCTGTTTCCAATAAATAAGAAGTGGGCTTTGTTTTAACAAAAAAACTGAATGGAACAGGATAAATATTTTCAACTTCTTTTTTATTGGGGTTAAGTTGTAAAAAATTTTCTATTTTTATTGTTCCTAAAAATACATCAAGAGTTGCTCCAATATTTGCAACAAGATATCCAAAATGGTTATCTATTTGTATTTTATCTTCTGTGATCCCAAGCTCTTCAACTGTTTCGCGCAGAGCTGTGGCTTTTGGCGCTTCATCATTTTCCAGATCTATCATTCCACCTGGAAAACAGATCTCTCCACCCTGCCTTATGCCAAGAGCTCGTTTTTCCAAAAGAAGATACTCTGTTCCATCAATATTTATAAAAGGGACAAAAACAGCAGATTTAACATTTTTATCGCGCCCTATAAGTATAGGCTTGTCGGGTAATATATTAAGAAGTTTGTTATAAAAATATTCCATAACTACTCAATAATATAATATTTCTAATTTGAAAATGGTGTCAATCATATCGGCATCAACTTAATCAGCAGACCATGAATGGTGCCAATCAATCACCATCTTCATATCTGGTGCTGATAACTTAATAATTTTTTAAATAGTCTTTCTCCCATGCGCATTGTTGATGGAGCAACGCAATTTTAAACTTGTGCAATGTAAGGTATTGATATATAATGAGGTTACATAGGTAGATATGTATAAATCTGATAGGAGAAAACAATGGAAAAAGAAATAGTAAAAGTTGTAGCTAATAGTATAAGAACGCTATCAATAGATATGATCCAAAAAGCAAATTCAGGGCACCCAGGATTACCTATGGGTACAGCAGAACTTGGAGCGCTTTTATTTGGCAAGATCATGAACTATAACCCGGAGGATCCAAAGTGGATAAACAGGGATAGATTCGTATTATCAGCAGGTCATGGATCAGCAATGCTTTATTCACTTTTATATCTTTCAGGTTTTGGACTTACAATCGATGATTTAAAAAACTTTAGG
>WRFK01000167.1 GCA_009778835.1 Spirochaetaceae bacterium | reverse complement strand
TTGACGATTGCCGGCGGGTCCATTGGCGGAGCTTGGGCAGCTATCGGCGAAGGTGTTGCTGAAGCTATTAGAAGAACTTATACAGGTTCCAATGTTGCCTATGAAGTGGGATCAGAAGCAGCTAATATAGCGCTTGTTGCATCCAATAAATTTGAGTTGGGGGTTGCCCACTCTGGGTTAGTAAAAATGGCAATGGAAGGGGCGGGTCCTTTCGATGGTAAAAAAATGCCTAATCTGCGAGCTGTTGCTGTTTTACATGAAGAAGCTGCGCAGCATTTTATTGTTAGAACAAGTGCGGGAGTAAAATCTTATCCGGACATAGCTACTCATCCTTTTAAAGTAAACATGAACACAAAAGATTCTTTCATGGAAGTTGTTGCAAAGGCAACCTTGGAAGCTTATGGTATTAGCTATGACCAAATTAGAAATAATGGTGGAGCTGTAGATTTTATGTCTATGGGCACATCTCTCAATTTAATGAGGGACAATAGAATACAATCGCACAGTAACTTAATACAAATGCCTTCCAGCCATGTAGTGGATGCTGCTATCAATATGGATCTTGTTCTGCTGCCCATGTCGGAAGAAGCTATTCAGAAAGTAAATGCCGCAGTAGGAACTTATAAAACAATAATTCCCAAGGGCACTTATTCATTCTTGAAAGAAGATATCCCAACAGTTGCAGGTACCTTGATTTTAGTTACCAGTACAGATGTTTCGGATGATGTTATTTATAAAGTTGTTAGATCAATGGGCGAGAATGTTAGTTATCTTAAAAATATTCATGCTTCGTTAGCTGATTTGACCATTGAAGCCATGCAAAGAGTTGCTCCTGCAGAACTGCACCCTGGGGCTGTAAAATACTTTAAAGAAGCTAAAAAATAATCAGTTTACATTGACTGATCAATCAATAAAGAGGCTGTTGCACAACAGCCTCTCTCTTTTGGGGCTCTAACCATACAAAATCCAAGAGGGTGTAAAATGAGCAAAACTATGTCACAAAAAATACTCGCCGTATTCCAGGAGCCCTGATGCTTTCTTCAATGATATTTCAATGGGAATACATATGTTCTCACTTGCCATTGAAGAAAAGCTGACAATAGATAAACTCAAACTTTTGGATATTTTCTTTTTGCTACATTTTAATCAGCCATATAATTACATTACAATGACAGCTTTAACAGCAAAGTGAAGTGCGCAGTTAGCGCAGTTTGTTTATGCCTATGAATCCGACTTCTTCGATGCCCACCAGAAGCAGTCTTCAAAATAAACTGAATGACCGGCTGCCTTGTGTATGGCGCTGATCTTCTGGACTGCAATATGCCAGTCCTGCTCCGAGTCCTTATTCCAATCGCCCCGTTCAAGGGAATGATAATAGGCGCAAAGTCTGATCTCCTCATCCAAATTCATGTTAATAATTGGCACAGGAGGCGCGAGTTTCGCTTTTGCCGGGATGCTTGTAATAATCGGCTCTTTTGTATCTTCCTTGCTGGATTTCTTTCTGAATAAAAAGAAGAGAATCGCAAT
Source organism: Spirochaetaceae bacterium (assembly GCA_009778835.1). Taxonomy (GTDB): domain Bacteria; phylum Spirochaetota; class Spirochaetia; order CADAEX01; family CADAEX01; genus WQTU01. Next base: position 2,757 of record WRFK01000167.1, on the reverse strand, counting down.
CAGGGGAAGCAAGAACAAAAGCCACCAAGGAAATTTAGAACCTGATTCTTTTTCAACTGCTTCAACTAGAACAATTTCCTCTACTGTAGGCGGTGGAATTACATTTTCCAGCAGTATTACTACCCTCCGGTTGAGCCGCCTGCCTTCTTCGCCAAAATTGCTGCCCCATAAATCCACCGAGCCATGCGCCTGCGGAACTGTAAACAGATCATTTGAAACGCCCCGCTTTTGCAGTTCATTGATAATCAATAATCCCCTGTCTCTTGAAAGTTCCACGGGATCAATGTCATTCCTGACCTCTGCTGCATATCCATAAATATGAATTTGACCCGGAGCAAGGCTTCTGGACAAAAGGTTTTGAGCGATATTATCGAGCTTGCTGTTTGACTGCTCGGCATTTTCAAACTGGGTACTGGAGTTGGGCAAAAATAATATAAAATCTATCTCTTCCCATTGATTGTCGCTACCAAAAATTAAAAAATTACAAACAACGAAGAAAACTATTAATATGTACAGTTTTTTCAACACTAATATACTCCCTATATATAAATAATACCATATTTGTTAAAACAGTCAATGAATTTGTTTTAAAGGTTAAGAGTCGTATTGTTTATAATAAAAACACCTGCCATATTCCGGATACTCAGATGGCTTCTTACAATGATATTTCAATGACTCCTATTTCTGCTAACACAAAATAAGCCATTTAATTCGAGATGGCTTTATTTTTCTTCCAGCGTTTTATCGAAATCAATCAGAATCAGTTGATGATTCATCTTTATCTTCTTCTGTATTCTTTTTTTTGTATTTTATTCTGATTATTAGATATGTAACTATAATAGCCATGCTTATTGCAGTTATAGGATGAATTGTTGTAAATTTTTCCGCTATTCCGGTGAGTCCAATTTGTGTAAACATATAAATAGCAATTAACGCAAAAAATATAATTAGTATTATTCTTTTATTCATTTTTTCCCCTTATTATTTTATATTCTTTTGCCAAAATCTCTGATATCAATAGTTTCAAATCCATTCTTTTCTGCTAATTCTTCAATGTCTGGATATACTCCAGGCTCTGGCTGGTATTCTGCATTATACTGCTGACCGCCGGGCGGACAAACAACAAGACGATATTTAATATGTACAACTTTTGTCGTTATACCCTCTTGAACAAATTTCTTATCATTAACTATCATTAAATGATACATTTTACCATCTTTCATGGCGTCACATCCCATACCTGTTATTGATATGATTTTAGGTCTCCCCCCTTTTTTCCCATTTTCCTTTGAAGCTGCTATTTTTTTATCTGTTATTGCAGAGCCGCCTATTTTTCCCATAAACGATGCTGGATTTATTTCAAACCCGCAATTAGGGCAACAAAAACTATTTTCTTTCATATTATATTTCTCCTTAAACGCACCTCTATATTTCAAATATACCCAATCGCTTGGGTTTTGTCAACCATTTTTAAAATATTCCTTTAGCATGTACAGATTTAGCAACTTAAGTCTTTTAGAGCATCTAATGCAGGTGCTTGACAGCGAAACACCACCTTTGTAAAGTTTTTTATCATGCATACTGGAAAATTATTTTTAATACCTGCTCCTCTGGGAGATGGGAAAATAGATTCTGTTATCCCGCAAGGAACATTGGATATTCTGCGTACACTGAATATTTTTATAGTTGAAGAATTGCGCACAGCACGGCGCTATTTAAAAAAAGCAGGTATTGAAAAATCTATAGATGACCTTGCTTTTTTTGAATTGAACGAACATACACAGGAAACAGATATCCCTGCCCTTTTGCAGCCTATTTTAGAAGGGAATAATATTGGACTTTTAAGCGAAGCAGGAGCGCCTGTTGTAGCTGATCCAGGAGCTAATCTGATTGCATTGGCGCATAACCAACATATTGAAGTTGTACCTCTGGTGGGGCCATCATCAGTGTTATTGGCTTTAATGGCATCCGGGCTTAATGGGCAGTCATTTGCATTTGTTGGCTACTTGCCTGTGAAATCTCAGGAAAGACAGCAGCGTATTCGGCATTTGGAAAAATGTTCTATTGCCGGGCAGCAGACGCAGATTTTTATTGAAACGCCATATCGTAACCATGCATTGCTGAATGATTTGTTGGCAAGCTGCGAATCAAATACGCTCTTATGCATAGCCGCTAACATAACAATGCCCGATGCATATATACATACTAAAACTATTGCAGAGTGGAAAAAGACAACAGTAGCTATTCATAAAAAACCATGCATTTTTTTGCTGCAGGGCGCAGCCAAACAAGAGACAAGAAAAACTATAAAAGATATACGAAGTATACGGAGAAACTAAAATGAATGATCTTCAGGAGTCCTTTAATAATTTTTATAACATCATAATTAAATTAAGAAGCAAAGATGGTTGTCCGTGGGACAGAGAACAGACAGCAGACTCTGTAAGAACAAATTTGCTTGAAGAGGTATATGAATGTATAGAAGCTATATCTGAAAATGATGACTTTCATACAGCAGAAGAACTTGGCGATATCCTGATTGTTATAAGTATGATCAGTAGAATAAAGGAAGAAGAAAATGCTTTTACTTTTAAAGAGGTAATAGAGAGGGTATCGGAAAAACTTATAAGAAGACATCCTCATGTATTTTCCGATACTATTGCAAAAACTCCGGATGAAGGTTTAAGAAATTGGGAACTTATGAAAAAAGCCGAAGCGGCCAGCAGTAAAAAAAATAGCGAAGAAACAAAATCAAGA
>WRFK01000166.1 GCA_009778835.1 Spirochaetaceae bacterium | reverse complement strand
GTTATTCCAATAAGCGCAGGCAATACAAAAAGACAATTTAAATTTATGAAAGATTTTCAGACAACTTTTGTTCATGCAACTCCAAGCTATCTGCTTCATATTTCTTCGATTATGGAAGAAGAAGGGTATAAACTTTCGGATTTTAATCTTAAAAAAGCTCTTGGCGGCGCAGAACCACATTCGGAAGATATGAGAAAAAAAATAGAAGCTCTGTTTAAAATAGATGTATACAATAATTACGGTCTTAGCGAAATGAATGGGCCTTGTGTTGCGACCGAATGTTTATACAAAGATGATATGCATGTATGGGAAGATTCTTTTTATCTTGAAGTAATAAATCCGGATACTCTTGAAGAAGTCCCTCAGGGAGAGGAAGGGGAACTTGTTTTTACAACACTAAGACGGCAGGCTACTCCGCTTCTGCGCTACAGGACACGGGACCTTTCTTCCATAAATCCTGCTCCATGCAAGTGCGGCAGAACACACAGAAGAATAGCGAGAATAAAAGGGCGTTCCGATGATATGCTTATTATAAACGGAGTTAATGTATTTCCTGCTCAAATTGAGGAAATAATAATGAAAATGCCCGAAGTTGGAACAAACTACCTTATTATTGTTGATAAAGCAGGCGCTCTTGATAAGGTAACTATAAAAACAGAGGTTGGGCCGGCTATTTTTAGCGATGATGCCAGAGATCTGAATGCTCTTCGTGAAAGAATAAAACAGAATATAAAAGATGCTGTATTGATATCTCCGGCTGTGGAACTTCATGAGCAAGGCAAACTCCCTGTTCAGGAAGGCAAGGCAAAAAGAGTTATTGATAATAGAAAAATGTAAACAGCCGGTTTGATATAATCGTTATTGTGCCGGGTGTTCGGGATATTATGAAGCCAGAAGTTATAAAAACAATTCTTTTAAATGAATGTTCTTCTTTTAATAAAAATGGATTTGATGAAGATATAAGTACATACATTTCATTAGTTGAAGATAAAAAATATAAACAAGCCTCTTATGTGTATGAAAAACGGTTAATACCGCGCTATCCCGATGAAATTAGAAGGATCCGGATTATAAGATACTTCAGAAAAGGCGATAAGCGTTTTCAGGAAATATATGCCGGAGCTGTAAGAGAAATATTTGAAAGAATAGTTATATCTGTAAAAAAGCTTATTAACTATATTTCCTCCACATTTGAAGGGAGAAATAATAATCCTTATGAAGTTTTAAGAAAAATAGATCTTGCGCTAAGAGTTCTTCCTCGTGCTAAAGAAGAAGGGCTTGTTTTTGTGGAAAAGCTTGGAACATATTCTGTGCTTCTTAATTATATGCCTGAAAATTTTAATATTGCTTTAGACATATTAAGAAGATATTTTGACAACACTCTTTTTGTGAAAGTAAAAATAGAACAGAATATAAAAGGTTTAAAATTTGATGAACAGGATAGTTATCAGGAAGAAAAGAAAAAAGTAACGATTGATCTTGATAAAATTGTTTTTTCGGATGAAGAAATAAAGATGATCTGTATAAATAGCGATATAAAATCAAGATCGCTTCAGGTTCTTTCGTACTGTAGACTTTACTGGAGACAAATATTTAATCATGACTTTGAAAAAAAGATTTTTCTTTACTCAAAAAAATATGAGACAAACCATTTTAAGATTTTTCAGATAATAAAAAACTGCCGTATTAAAAAAATAGCCGATGAAGTCATTCTCCTTGAGATATATTCTCTTCTTTCAAACAGTTATCAATATAGCCTTCAGGAAGATCTTTTTATGCAGCAAGTATGGCGAAAGATAAAGCCTGTTGATATTCAGGAAGATACTGTTTCCGCTGCCTTTGAAGGAAGAAAAAAAGCAGATGCCAAAGAAAAAGCATTAAGGAAAAAGGCAGGTGCAAAAGAAGGGAGAAAAGGAAAAACACGGGAAGAGGCAGAGGTCAAAAGATTAAGAAATATAAGATACAAGACAGATGCTCAACTTTATTCCCTTCACGACAGAATTCAGAAATTTTGTCTTGGGGATATTTTCAATGCGCATAGTGAATTTTGCGAGCTTCTTCCAAAGCATTTGGAAAAACATCTTGCAAAGAGCTGGAAAAAAGGCGCGAAAAAAGATCCCTATATTCTTAAAGGCGCTGCGCATATTATAACAACTTTTTTTACAGATAATTATAAGGTTGTATCTCCTGACTGGAGTGGCAGCCTTTCCAACAGGGAAGTAATAAATATAGGGTTTGAGGTGCCGGAGCTTGAAACCATAATCACATTGTGTATTGAGGAACTCCGCATCAGGCGCGCTGCAGCATAAAAAAGCTTCTTTATTCTGGATAGAAAATAGTCCCGGTATTACGGGGAAGTCAATAAAAAACGGAGCTGTCCGGGAAGTAAATCTTGGACAGCCCCTATTTTTTTATTTTACAAGACCAATCATAATGGAGCTACCCTGTCTGTCGATCTGAAAAATCTTTTTATTTGAGCCTGATTTATTGAGAGAGGAATAGAACATCCCTATATCTGTAGTTGGCGCATCATTTATTTCCTGGATAATGTCGCCTGCTTTTAGGCCCGCAACTGCGGCAGGGGATTCGGGAATAACAGAAGCAATAACAACCCCTTTTACGGAATCCGCTGTTTTTAATTCCTTTCGAATTTCATCAGTAAGATTTGTGACAATTATTCCTGGCCATAAATCTTTGTTTTTCTGGATTTCGTTTTCATCTGCTCTTTTTTCGATCTTAACATTTAATGTTATCTCTTTTTTATCCCTTATTATTTTAAAAAGAGGATTTGAACCTGGCGAGAGCCTTCCTACTATTTTTGTAAGCTGCTCTGCGTTTTCAATATTTTCATTATCAATTTGAATTATATAATCGCCCGGAAGCAATCCTGATTTTGACGCAGGAGAATTTTTAAAAAGGTTAAACACAATAGCCCCTTTTTTGTTTTCAAGGCCAAGCGATTTCCTTAAATCTTCCGAGCTGCTGCCGGAAAGGTCTTCTATTCTTACGCCAAGCCATCCATATGTTATCTTTCCTGTAGTAATAAACTCATTTATTGCTTTTTTGGAGTTATTTACAGGAATTGCAAAACCAACGCCATCGCTCCCGCCGGAAGCAGTTCTTATCCATGTATTGATTCCTACAACTTCTCCTTTCATGTTTATAAGAGCTCCGCCCGAGTTCCCTGGGTTTATCGATGCATCTGTCTGTATATAATCTGTAAATCCTGCAATACCTTTTAAAGCATGCCTTCCAAGAGCGCTTATGATACCCATTGTAACTGTTGATTCAAATCCATAAGGGCTTCCAACTGCAAGAACAATATCTCCTACTTCAAGTTCATCGGAATCGCCCAGCACAGCAACAGGGACTTTCTCTTTTGTTTCAAACATTATAAGGGCAAGATCTGTTCTGGAATCATTGCCAATTATTTTTGCATCAAACTCTCGTCCATCATTGAGTTTGACCTTAATTTCCTTTGCCTTTTCCGCAACATGATTATTGGTAAGAACATATACTTTATTCCCATCCTGTTTTACGATAACTCCAGAGCCAAGCCCTGGCTGTTCCCTTTTTTGCCCGCCCTGCTTCGGCGCTTCATTTCCAAAGAAAAAATCAAATGGGCTTCTGAAAGCTGGAATTATCTGTTCTACTACTGTATTGATTTGAACAACTATTGGAAGCGCCTCTTTTGCGACACTGCTGAATGAATAATATACCTGCTCTCTGGTATCCGGAACTGTCTTAACACGATTTTCATTATTATTTTGTGTGGTTTCTTTTGATGGGGAAGAAAAAAGCGTTTGAGAAAAAATTATTAAAGAAACTGCTATGAATAATAATATTACGCCCGAGAATTTTTTGGATTTTACCATTTTAATTAGCTCCTTGATCATGATTTATATCCTAATTTAGTTTTTGATTCGCAAGATAATCGAAAGATTATAATCGAAGATTATAAATCGAAAGATTTATAATAAGAAAATATACAAACACAATTTAAAATTGTCTAATTATAATTTAGTTACAAATTTAAACAAAATGTTAGTAAAAATTTATAGATTTATCATTAAAAATATCATATCGTATAATATTATTATTTATATAAAAAATTTTAATAGATCTATCCATAATGTATCTACATTATAGCGATGAAAACAGGAATAAATGGAAGAGGTTCGATTTTTATGAGATTTTTTCTATCAATTGTTCTTTTTTTATTTTATTGTTCTTTGGTATTTTCTCAGGAAAAAATCAATAATGAACAACAGGATAAAGTAAAAGTTATTAATGTTGACACAGCAGTTAAAATGGCTATTTCCGAGAATTT
>WRFK01000165.1 GCA_009778835.1 Spirochaetaceae bacterium | reverse complement strand
TCAGGTTATAAAAAAGTTTTTCTTTTTGAAGATAGTGTTATTTCAAATGGAATGGGAGAATATATAGCTTCTGTTTTGTATAGAAATAAAATTCAGGTTGATTTTTACTTTGTTGGAGTAGAGGATTATTTTCCTGAACATGCTTCAAGAAAAGAGCTTATGGCTAAAAATTCTCTGGATGCAAAAAGCATATTTCATTATATAAAAGAAAAAAATGGAACAGGAAAAATTTAAATTTTCAAAAAAATTAGACCACAATATCCTTTTTCCTCCAAATATGGATTATCCCTATTTTGAGAGAGTAAGGCAAATTGGATTTTTTCATAAAGAAAAAGAATTCTCACTTGTAAATGCCTGCTTTCTTGCAGAAGCTTCTTTTCTTGCCTATAGCCATCCATCATTTATTAAATATGCATTTTATTATGCAGGCTTTGATAATTTCAAAATGTTTATTGGAAAAAATGTTGCAAGATGTTTTGCTGTAATAAAAGGAAATTGCCTTGTTGTTGTTTTTCGGGGTACAGAGTTTAAGCTCCCTTTGGCTATTCCTGGTTTTATTGCTGATTTTAAAATAAAAATGGCTCCTGAAAAAAATGGAGGGCTGGTTCATTCGGGCTTTCAGACTGTACTTGATGAAATATGGGAAGGGGAAGGGATGCTCCATGAATATCTTTCAAAACAAAAAAAAGAAAAGCCCTCGATAAAAATTTTTTTTGCAGGGCATAGTCTTGGCGGAGCGCTTTCGCTCCTTTCTGCATCCAGATTTCCTTATGTCAATTGTGTATATACTTTTGGCGCTCCAAGGGTAGGAAACAAAGAGTTTACAAATTCAATAAAAGCAAATGTTTTTAGAATTGTCCATAATAATGATATTGTTGCAGAGCTTCCTCCTGAAAAATTTTTAATTATAAAAAATAAAGATGAATATTCGCATATAGGAGAACTTAAATTTATTGATTCAAAAGGCAAAATAAGGAATAAAAGCGATAATAAATTAGCTTTATTTAAAGAGATGAAGGAACAGGATTTATTGCCAGGATCTGCTCTTTTTGAAGAATTTGTTGTCAATCTTACGAAAACAAGCACTTCATATTTTACTGATCATTCTCCATATTATTATTCAACAAAATTATGGAATGCTTATCTTGATTCAACTGCTAATGGAATAAAGGAACTTTAAGTTTTAATTATTGAAAAATATTAAAGTTTGGTATATTATTTCATTGAGAATATTTTAGGAGGTTTATAATGGCTTATAAAATAACAGATGCATGTACAAATTGCGCTGCTTGCGAAAGTGAATGCCCTGTAGAAGCAATTACCGAAAAAAATGACAAGAGATATATTGATCCGGATGCATGTACATCATGCGGAATTTGCGCAGATACTTGTCCTGTTGATGCGATTGAGGCAGGCTGATAAAATTTAATAATGAAATTTATAAAAACAGCTTGAGATCAAATCAGGCTGTTTTTTTTTTGCTCAACGAATGAGAATATGTGTGTTTTCAAACTCATGCATTACAGGGCAAGTCCCCAGCCCCAAAAGAAAATTGACTTTTGCAGCAAACTGGTTTTAATTATCAAAAATTCCGAATTGCATTTCTTTATCAAAGATATTATCAAGCCCTTTTCTCATTTTTATAGATATAGAGTTCATTGGATCATTCTTATTTTGTTCAAAATAAGAGAAAATACGACCTGTCCTGCTTATGAGCAAATTTTCCATAATCAGTTTTGAGGCAAGAAATCTTTTATATTTATCAACTCCAAAAATAATAAAATCATCAAGAAGTCCTATTATTTCCCATGTTGTTTGTTCTGCTTGTGAATATTTCCCGGCATCTTTTTCCTGATCGCTTAATCTTAAAGGAAGACTCTCTATTATTCTTTCTATGTTTTTTACAAGGTATTCAAGATTAAATAACCCTGTTGCACAATTAAAAAGAATTGATTTCCCTTTTTTCTCCTCTTCCTGAACAAAATCAAGAGGTATTGCAAGCCCTATATCTTCACAGGTAAGTCTGTCATTTTCATCATAAACAAGAATTCCCCCTTTAACATCAACAGGGGTTTTAAATGAAAAATCAAAAGCAGCTTCTTTTCCCGATAAAGCAAGAATTGCAACTTCTGCAAAATCTATATTAAATCCTATGTTATCGACATTACCAAGATAAACAAAACGCTTCCCTTCTTTATAAAGAGTCTCATAGATATTTCTTAACACATGAAAATTTTGTCCATGTCCGCCTGGTAGAGGTAAAATCTTCCCTTTTTCTCCATCTGCATTTGTGAAAATATCTCTGTTTTTGCCTAAAGAGGAATGTGTGAATGCAGGTATAAGAGGCTGCACTCCTGTAAGCGGAGAGGTTATATCAATGCCTGTTTTATCAGCAAGCTTTTTTAAAATATTACTATTTGCATATTCTTTAAATTTATTAACCAACTGATCATTATTATTACAGCTTGTCATTTGAAAAAGGAGATGCCCTAAATCTTTTTGACCTGTAGTATCAATATATTTTTGGGCTTTTATTAGCAAGGAACGCATTTTTAGTTCCAAAAAACTATATCCTTCAGAATAGTCAAAATTTATATACGCAGGGGCAACCCCTTTTGGAGAATTTTTATATCTTTCGGATAAATCTTTAAACAGATACTCACAATAGTCAAAAAGAGGTTTGTTGTATAAACTGTTTTTTTTATAATCTACATAGCTTGTTGCAGAACCGCCATTTAAAATACCTAAAGATGTAAATGGAAGCAGATTAAGCCCTATGTTTTCAAGTTCTTCACGATTAAGGGTAATAGTTCCATTTTTTGATATTTTTTTCCCATCCAGAGTTATTGTATCTGTAAGTTTCGATAAACGTTCTTTTGCCTGTTCATAATTTACTTCCCATTTTATTTCTCTGGATAAATCAACAATGATCTTATTATCTGCAGATGGGATCCCTTTTACTTTGGCAGATTTATTATTTACAAAATTGGGAGCATTTATTGTTTTAAGTATTTTATTTGTTATTTCAGGATCAATATTGTTTTTTTCCATTTCTGAAACAAGAACTTTATCCATATATTACCTATTATAAAATATTTTCCGCTATTTTAACACATTTTATGAAATAATGACAGGTGATTAATAAATTCAAATAATAATGTACTGCGAGTAATGAGAAGTTAATTTGCAGCAGTCATGTCCTGGTTTACCAAGGAATGAATAATTTCTTCTGGTGTTTGTTTGGTAGCTATGGCTTTGGAAGTGATATATTATGCGGAAAAATCATCCACTGTGATCATTTTAAAAACTTTTTTTGCTGTTATGCCCCTGACTGCAGGGTTATTAAAAACAAAAAAATAACCCTGCATCTTTAGAAAATTTATTAATCAGCGGTTAATTTGGAGCGTAATTTGTATTTTTCTTCATAGGAATCTATTTTGGGTGTAATATGTGGTAATAAAATATCGAAACACTCCGGATTTTTTCTCATTTTTTCTCGGAAATAATAACTCCTCGCCAAATGATCGTTAATAAATTTCAATGGGATGCCTGTATCTTTACCCACCTCTATAAAATCCATTATAAAACTGCGGAATTCTTCATTTGTACAGTACCCCATTTTCATATCAAAAAGAGCTGGGTTGCCTACTGAGCTTAAGATTGAGTTTGAACTTGAACTTGAACTTGAACTTGAGCCCAAGCTCTTCATATACCTCTCCCGATCCTTCGCTTGCTCATTGTGCATCCTCCGCCTATCCTGCTCAAGTCGGTTATTATGGTATTCTGCATCTCTTGCGGATTGATTTTTTTGAGCATATCCAACACTGGCAAAAAATAGTAACAATAATACTGCAATTATTAATTTTTTCACAACAATTTCTCCTTCAAATTTGCTTACTAATACGTCATCATATTAATAGAACCCATACATAGGGTTCTCATTTTTAAATCCATAACTCTTTATTGCAGTTTGCTCCAAAGGTTATTAAAATGTTTTATACATTCATTAATAATGGATGTATAACCAGTGTCAGACAGTTCAAAAGATGAGGTCTCTTCAACCCGTATACCTGGATGATATGGTGTCCACCATGCCCATTTTCCATCAACAGCAACAAGTGCATATCGTACTTGGGTATTGTATTCTTTATGATGGAATAAACAGCCATTACCTTTTGTTTTTTCAGCTATTTCTTTGATTACTCTTTCGGCATCATCCTGCCTTCCTGTTTGTGTAGCGCCTTCTATTTCCCAAAGTTCCTCAAGTAAAATAGATCCTCTTTTGGCAATTATTATTTGAACTTCAACCCCTCTGTTTATTGCATCGATTATATCTTTTTTTGCACTGAGCAATAGACTTTC
>WRFK01000164.1 GCA_009778835.1 Spirochaetaceae bacterium | reverse complement strand
AGTTTTTTTAATGCTGATATGGATCAGGAAACAAAAGATGCGATCCAGATAGCATATAATATAATTGGAAATTTAAGGTCAAATAGTGATTTTTTTAATGCTATAAATGCCCTTTTCCAGTTAAGAATAAGAATTGGCGCAAATGTTGGAGAAGTTACAATTGGTAATTTTGGTCCTGCAGGCGCAAAACAGTGGGATGTCATAGGCCTTCCTGTAATTGAGGCCAAAAGAATGGAGTCCACAGCGCCGATCGGCGGCTTAAGAATATCAAAAAAATTTTTTGATCTCCTCATGGAAATAGGTGTAATCGAAAACTATTTTAATCAGTTTAAAAAAGAAGCCCAGTTATCAATGGGTTATTTTAAAGATATTACGGTCGATGAGCTTTTTCTGTATAAAAAAGTTCTTCTTAAAGATAAAAAGAATGCTATTTTTGAAAGCTATAGCGTTCAGGTAAGCCCTTCTTTACCGGAAGTACTTTCTGATCAGGTAAAACTTTTGCTCTTTAAAGGGGAGGAAGGGATAGATAAAATCCTGGAGCTTCTTGAGTATTATAGAGGAAACAAGTTTGTAATTAATGCTATAGAATCGGTATTTATTCAAAAAGGCGTTAATCTGCGGAAAGGCGATATTTTAAAAATAATGTATCCCGCAAAATATAAACTTTTTCTGAATAAACTTGATCAAAATGAAGAGCTTGTTAAAAAATTTATTAATATTACTTATTCTCTTTACGACCTTTTTGACAAACTTGGAAAATATCAGGATAAAGTCAATTCTCTGCCCGGATATGGAAAAACAGATGTTTCGGTCTATATAAAAGAGAATAATCCCGCAGATATTGGTGAATCAATTATTTCTTATTTTCAGCAAAAGAAACTTGCGATTTATTATAGAACCTATTTTTATGATATGATTTATCCTTCTATTTTTATTACTATCCGATCTGCTCTTATTGAATATATAAATAAATTTATAGATAACGATGAAGCAGATGATATTGAGCTTTTTGAAGAGGTAGATGAATTAGAAGATGTTGAAGAAATTGAAGATGTAGCAGAAAAACCAAAAGACTCTTCTGATGATGTCGAAGAAGTTGAGGCGCTTGACAGTGCAGCAGAAAACGAGGAAGACCCTTCTGATGAAGTTGAAGAAATTGAGGCGCTTGACAGTGTAGCAGAAAATGAGGATGACGCTTCTGATGAAGTTGAAGAAATTGAAGCGCTTGATAGTGCAGCAGAAAAACAGGAAGACCCTTTTGATGATACTGATGAGCTTGAAGCCCTGGGAGAATTGAACGAAGAACCCTGAATTTTTTTTTATTGCCTTTTTTACAGTTGACATTCCTTAATCTCTTGTGATATTTTTCGCCCGCTTAATTTAATTTAAAAAACAAACTTTATAATGAAGCCTTTTATAAGGTTAAAACAGCAAAATTTTTATGAATTTTTAGTTGTCATAAAATAGCCGTTTGATTAAAAAACTTTTTCGGGAGGAAAAATGAAAAAATGTTTTTTATACCCTGGACAGGGAGCCCAATATCCCGGAATGGGGAAAGATCTCTATGATTATAGCGAAAAAATTAAAAAACTTTTTAAAACAGCTTCGGAAAGCGCGGAAATAAATTTAGAAAAGCTTCTTTTTGAAGGATCTGAAGATGATTTAAAGCCAACAGATAAAACCCAGGTAGCGGTTACGCTTATAAATATTGCCTCCTCAATACTTCTTAAAGAAGAAGGGATTGAGAGCTCTCTTTGCGCAGGTTTTAGTCTTGGTGAAGTTGCGGCATTTTGGGATGCGGGAATTGTTGAAACAGATACTCTGTTTTACCTCGTAAAAGAAAGAGGCCGTATTATGGAAAAAGCAAGCAGATCGCTTGATTCTCCTACAGGTTCTCCGGGAATGGCTGCGGTTATAGGGCTTGATTATGATAAAATCTCTTCTGTTATTGCGAATGAAAATATGAAAGAAGTATTTATAGCAAATTATAACAGCCCTTCCCAGATCGTAATATCCGGAACAGATAAGGGGCTTTTGGAAGCTGAAAAGATTTTAAAAGATGCAGGGGCAAAAAGGTATATAAGATTAAAAGTTTCAGGTCCATTTCATTGTCCTTTAATGAAAGAAGCTGAAATCGAATATAAAGAGATAATTCAGAAAATTAAGTTTAATGATCCTGTTAAAAGAGTTTATTCAAATGTAACAGGAAACCTTGTTGCAACAGGAGATGAGGCAAAACAACTTTCGTCGCAGCAGCTTATTAAAACAGTTTTATGGGTCAATGAGGAAAAACATCTTCTTGAAGAGGGTGTTCAAATGTGTATAGAATCAGGTCCAGGAAGTGTTTTAACAGGATTATGGAAATCTGTCGGAGGTGATATCGTATGTTATCCGGCAGGAACAATCGAAAATATAATTAAATTAAAAGAATAAAGGGGTTAGTAATGCTATTAAAAGGTAAAAAAGCGCTCATAACAGGAGGAGCCAGGGGTATAGGGAGAGAGATAGTATTATCTTTTCTTAATAATGGCGCATCGGTATATTATATTGATCTTGCGGAAGGCGACGCTATGGCTGAATATAAAAGCATTGCAAAAGAAAAAGAATGCGAAGTTTTTTTTCATAAAGGCAATGTAGCGGAAGAGGAAGAAATAACAGCTGTTTGCGAAAAAATACTTGAAGAGAGCAGCGGTATTGATATCCTGGTAAATAACGCCGGGATCACAAGAGATGGCCTTATTTTCAGAATGACCGCAAAAGACTGGGAAGATGTAATTAAAATAAATCTTACAAGCGCGTTTTATATAAGCAAGGTTGTCTCAAGGGCAATGATCAAACAGCGGGGCGGTTCAATTGTAAATATCGCTTCTATTGTCGGCGTTATTGGAAATGGTGGACAAACCAACTACTCTGCGTCAAAAGCAGGTCTTATTGGTTTTACAAAAAGCCTTGCCCGCGAAGTAGCGGCAAGAGGGGTAAGGGTAAACGCTGTTGCTCCGGGTTTTATAAAAACGCCAATGACAGACAAGCTTAATGAAACACAGGTAAAAGCTCTTTCCGAGAAAATACCTCTTGCGAGGCTTGGCCTTCCTTCGGAAGTTGCTTCTGTTGTCCTTTTTCTTGCATCTGAACTTTCTTCCTATGTAAGCGGAGAAGTAATTAAAATTGACGGTGGGATGGGAATGTAGTTATTTTCCACGATGGTAATGGCAAGGCTTGGGCTAGCCTAAGCTGGCAAAGGATATTAATACCCCGGGGCTTGCCCTGCGATATTAATATCCTTTATTATTAACCATGAGTGATTTTCTTAAAGTAAAAGATATTAGTTTCAGATATCCTCAGTATAAATATGTAAAAGAGAAAAATATATTCAACAATTTTTCTTTTTCTTTGAAGAAAGGCGAAATTACCCTTTTTCTTGCTCCTCCTGAATCCGGAAAAACAACTCTTTCGGGAATATTAACAGCGCTGGTTCCAAGATATACAGGCGGTGAGCTTGATGGGAATATTTTTTTAGATGGCGCAGATATAACAGAAGAAAGAACATATAACCTTGTTACAAAAATCGGAATTGTTTTTCAGAATCCCGAGGAGCAAATACTTACTACGGAAGTTGAAAGCGAAATAGGTTTTGCCCTTGAGTCACTTGGCCATGATTATGATTTTATAAAACATAAAACAGAAGATGTACTTGAAAAAATCGGGATCTCGCATTTAAAAGGGATGAATCCCTCGCAACTTTCCGGAGGAGAAAAGCGCAAGCTTTTGCTTGCATCTCTTTTGGCTCTTGACCCGGAGATTTGGGTCCTGGATGAAACCTTTGAAGAAATTGATCCGCAGAGCAGAGTTTCTCTGCTAAATCTTCTTAGAGATCTCAATAAAACAGTTTTTATTCTTACCTCAAAAATGCTTGATATTTATAAAAAATATTGCAGCAGGTTTTTTCTTTATGATGGTAAAAATCTTATGGAAGAAACTAAAGCGCCGGACACGCAGGAGAGTGGTTTTATGGCAAAGGCCATTGAGACCGGGCTCTATCTTGATACTGAAAAAATAAGAGAAGCTATAAAAATTCACCCGGACTTAAAACAGGACTCTGTGCAAAACCATGGCGCGGGAAATATTTTTCTAAAAGCAGAGAATATCAACTTTAAATATGATAATGGAAATTTCGCAGTTAACATAAATGACTTCTATCTTAAAAGCGGTGAAATTGTTGTGCTCATTGGAAAAAATGGTTCGGGAAAATCAACATTTGCAAAAATAATCAGCGGACTTCTTAAGCCTTCTGTTGGATCCGGGAAAATCATGATTGAAGATAATGGCGAATTAAAAGAGAGCTCTTCGGATGAATTAAATAAAAATGTCTCTTATTTTTT
>WRFK01000163.1 GCA_009778835.1 Spirochaetaceae bacterium | reverse complement strand
TAGATTTAGATATAAATAAAGATAGAGCGATCTTCCGCTATAGCGATAATGGGGTTGGAATGGATGAGGATACAAAATCAAGGCTGTTTGATCCATTTTTTACCACAAAAAGAGGTTTTGGCGGAAGCGGACTTGGAATGCATATTGTATATAATTTGGTTACACAAAGCCTAAAAGGGACAATAACATTTGAAAGTTCTCTTGGAAATGGGCTTTATTTTGAAATAAAATGGCCGGTTGTCACAAAATAACTATATTTTTACACAATTAATATTGATTCTATTGACAAAAATTGGCATATTTGCTAATTTTGCTCTCGTTCTCCTTTCGACTTGTCAGAATAGGTGTGCCCTTGTAGCTCAGTCGGTAGAGCACCTCCATGGTAAGGAGGGGGTCACCGGTTCAAATCCGGTCGAGGGCTAAAAATTTAAAAATGCTGGTTGTCCAGTTTAATCCATATATACCCAGGGGATTCTGATATGGCATCTAAAAAAAAGGGAAATGTTGAGCTTATTGCTCTGCAGTGCTCTGAATGTAAAAGAAGAAACTATACAACTTCAAAAAACAGAAAAAATACACAGGCAAAGTTAGAATTTAATAAATATTGTAAGTTTGACAGAAAGCATACTTTGCATAAAGAGACTAAAATTAAATAATTTTTTAGGTCAGTAGCTCCAATGGCTAGAGCGCCGATCTCCAAAATCGGATGTTGTAGGTTCGAGTCCTACCTGGCCTGTTATATTGACCAACTGGCGAGGGTCGCGCATGAGTCTGCGAAGCATCATGCATGACAGAGCGAGGCAGGTTAACAAAATTGGTTTGCTTGGCACACCGGTTTTATTTTTCTTTTTTATTGACCTGGTAAGGTATTTGTAGTTTTAAGAACAAGTTTACCTTTGTTATATAAAATATATACAGGGCAGGTCGACAAAATTGGTTGAGATAGAGTTTCATACCAATTTTATTATTTTAGGAGTTTTTTATGGGTAAAATTGTTAATTTTTTTAAGGAAAGTTACTCTGAACTTAGAAAAGTTGTATGGCCCAGCAGGAGTGATGTTGCTTCATCTACAAAAGTAGTTATTGTTTCAGTCATTATTTTTGCACTGGTTCTTGGAGCTGTAGATTTCCTGCTTATTATAGGGATAGATATTATTTTCTAACCATAAATAGAGTTATGGTTATGGGGTTTAGATGGTAAAAGGGTGGTATGTTCTTCACGCCTATTCAGGTTATGAAAACAGAATTGAAAAACATATAAGAAAACTGATGGCAGATCAGAAGTTCTCAGACCATATTCTTGATATAAAAATACCTTCAGAAGAAGTTGTTGAAATCAAAGATGGCAAAAAGAAAGTCTCTTCAAGGAAATTTTTGCCTGGATATATACTGCTTGAAATGAATTTGCCCGATAAAGGGTGGAAAAGCGTATGCGCCGAGATCAGAAAGATCCAGGGAGTAACAGGTTTTGTAGGAGCTTTGGGGAGTGTAAAGCCAAATCCCATATCTCCTGATGAAATGAGAACCATTCTGCAGAAAACAGGCGATCTTAAAGCAGCAAGACATGTTAAGTCAAAACAGGTATTTAATGTTGGAGAGTCGGTTAAGATCATTGGCGGACCTTTTGATACTTTCACTGGAAAAATCGATGAGGTTAATACAGAAAAAGGAAAATTAAGAGTTGTTGTAGGAATTTTTGGAAGAGCAACACCTGTTGAGGTTGATTTTTCACAAGTTGAACAGCTTTAAGATATAAATTATAGATTAGATAAAACAAATCCTGAAAATTGAGGAATGTTTTGTATTTCCGGTAAGTTTTGCCGGTTTTAATATGGGAGTTTCCCTTTTGGGAAACGTTATTCGCTGACGTAGCGAGAGTAGTGAGCAGGGATTGCTTGCGCATTACCGGGCGAGGAGGCGAACAAAAGGTTTGCGTAGCATACCTTTTATACCACATTTTGGAGAAATAGATGGCCAAGAAAAAAATAGCAGCTCTAATCAAGCTGCAGGTTCCGGCCGGAAAAGCAACTCCAGCGCCTCCAGTAGGCCCAGCACTTGGTCCTCATGGTGTTAGCGCTCCGCAGTTTGTTCAGCAATTTAATGACAGAACAAAAAGCATGGAGCCTGGAATTGCAATTCCTGTTATTATTACAGTTTATGCTGATAAAACATTTTCATTTATCACAAAAACCCCACCAGCTGCAGTTTTAATCAAAAAAGCATGCAGTATAGAAAAAGGCTCTGCTGAGCCGCACAAAGTAAAAGTTGCAAAAATAACAAAAGCAGCTCTTAAAAAAATCGCAGAGACAAAAATGCCTGACTTGAATGCAAATGATGTTGAAGCAGCTATGAAAACCATAGCCGGAACAGCAAGAAGCATGGGCGTAGAGGTGGAGGGATAAGATGAAGAGAGGAAAAAAATACCTTGAAGCAGTAAAGAATTACGATAAAGCGACCCTCTATCCTTATGAAGAAGCTGTAGGGATTGTTAAAAAAATTGCTTTTGCCAAATTTAACGAAACTGTCGAGATTTCCATAAGGCTTAAACTTAAAAAGAATCAGGGTGTAAGAGATACCCTTGTTCTTCCCCATCAGTTTACAGGGGCAAAGAAAATTCTTGTTTTTGCGAAAGGCGATAAAGCAGAAGAAGCAAAAGCTGCAGGCGCTGCGTATGTCGGCGATGTTGATCTTGTCGAAAAAATTAAAGATGGTTGGCTTGATTTTGATATTGCAGTAGCTACACCGGATATGATGAAAGATGTAGGACGGCTTGGTCCTATTCTGGGAAGAAGAGGATTGATGCCTAACCCTAAGACACAGACAGTTACTTTCAATATAAAAGAAGCATTGTCTGAACTTCAAAAAGGGCGTGTTGAATTCAGATCTGATAAGGGCGGAGTTCTTCACCTTGCAGTAGGCAAAGTCTCAAGCGAAGTAAATCAGATTGTGGAAAATATCAAAGCAGTTGTTACTGAGGTTGAAAGAAAAAAACCATCGGATACGAAAGGAGACTTTTTTCTTTCTGTTTGTGTTTCTTCTACAATGGGACCCGGTGTTAAAATAGATTTTAAGACTGCGCAAAAGGAATAAGATATGGCAGAATATGTAACAAAAATACAGCCCTCTAAAGTAGAAGCTGTTACCCAGATAAAAAATAAAATTGAAAATGTAAATGATTTTGTTGTAACTAATTACAGAGGTCTTACAGTTGAACAAATAACAGGTTTAAGAAGAAAACTAAGAGAAGTAAACACAGAATATAAAGTTGTAAAAAACAACTATGCAAAAATCGCTTTTAAAAATAAAGGCGTTATGGGATTTGATGGTCTTCTTGTAGGCCCCTCTGCCATAGCAATGGTAAAAGGGGAAGCAGGCCCTGCGGTTAAAGCTATTTTTGATTTTTCCAAAGAGGCGCCTGTACAGGTAAAAGGCGGCTACATAGATGGTAATATATTTGATATGCAGCAGCTTGAAGCTTTTTCAAAGCTTCCTACAAAGCTCGAACTTATATCAAGCCTTATGGGTACTATGAAAGCGCCTATTCAAAATCTTGTTTTTGTTATTAATGCTCCTCTTCAGAAGCTTGTGAGAACAATACAGGCTGTTGCTGATCAGAAGGAAGGAAAGTAAGACGCTAATTAGCGTTATATGAAATAATCCGTATTTTGCGGTTTATAAAAATAGTGCCTATAGGCAACATAAAAATTGCATTTTTGCAGCCTTTGGCGAAAAAATGCGTATCCAGCCGCAAGCGCAACAGACGTTGTGGCAGGGTATATATAATCAGCATTAGTCTTCTATTTGCCATGCTATTGCTGAAATAAAAGATAAGGAGAAGGTAATATGGCTAACAAAGATGAAATTCTTGAAGCAATTGCCAACATGACTGTTCTTGAAGTATCAGAACTCATAAAAGCAATGGAAGAAAAGTTTGGTGTTACAGCAGCAGCCCCAGTGGCAGTTGCAGCAGCTCCGGCAGCAGCAGGTGCAGCAGGTGCAGCAGCTGAAGAAAAAACCGAATTTGATGTTATTCTTGCAAAAATTGATGACAGCAAGAAAATTCCTGTTATCAAAGAAGTAAGAGCAATCACCGGACTTGGTCTTAAAGAAGCAAAGGATATGGTTGAGGGTGCTCCTCAGAAAGTTAAAGAAGGTGTTTCTAAAGAAGAAGCTAAAACAATTAAAGAAAAGCTGGAAGCAGCTGGCGCAGTTGTTGAAGTTAAGTAATTCTTTTTTTAAGACATCCTATTTTTCTCATATTATACCTCTATTTTTATAGAGGTATAAGTTATGCCGACAGCATAAAGCTGCCGGTATATTTGTTATCAGGGGGTATGATTAATGCTTGATAGGAAGGCTATTAAGCGGCAATATATTGGAAAAGATTAT
>WRFK01000162.1 GCA_009778835.1 Spirochaetaceae bacterium | reverse complement strand
TTTGATGATGCATTTAAGCGTTCAAACATTATAAATATCGAAGGTATCTCCATTCATGTTTTATCAATTCCTGATTTAATAACAAATAAACGAGCCACCGGAAGAACAAAAGATTTAGCTGATGCAGAAATACTGGAGCAAAGAGGCATTTCTAATGTTTAAGAAAAAATGTAGATTTTAGAATAGAGCCGCATATCATAGTTCCTGATGAGGATTATGCTGATTTTCTTCCGGAAATTCAAAAAACAGGTATTGAAATATAAAAGAATTATTATAGCTGCTCTTTCTTTCTTCTGGAATTAACAAGGCGCTGAAGATCATTTATATTTTTTATAACAAACTGATTATTTCTGGTTTCAAGTTTTCTCTGCGCAGTAAAATAGGTAATTACCTGCCTGCATTCGGCAATAGAAAGACCACACCAGTGCGAAATATCTTCAGGTGATGCATCTATAACCACATCTTCGGTTATTTTGGCTTCACTCTGTTGCTGCACAGCCTGGGTTTCATAAAGCATTAAAAAAACATCTGCTACTTTTGACTGTGGATCCGGAAGAGTAAGAATCATAAACCTTCTTTTCTGGTCGTAAATTCTTTTTATAAATGTCATAAGAAGCTTCATTGCTATTTGGGGATTTCCCCTCATAAGGATCTCAAAATTCTTTTTATTAAATTCCAGAACTTCTACTTTACCCAATGCTATTGCGCTTGCAGATCTTGGAGCTTCCTCAAGTATAGCCATTTCTCCAAATATTTCTCCGGGTTGCAGAATATCAACCATTTTTTCTATTTCGCCTATTATTTTTACAATCTGGACTCTGCCTGTCTGAATAAGATAAAAAGCATCTCCAGGTTCATATTCACAAAAAATCTGGTCTCCCTTTTGGAAAGTTACTTTAAATCTGTCAAATTGTGTTAGATCAAGCGCCATTACGCTCCTCCAAGAGCCTTAAGTTTTGCTTTGGCTTTTCGTTTAGTTTCCGAACCCTCTTCAGATATATCTATTACTTTTTTGAAGAAACTTTCTGCCTTTGCTTTATCTCCCTTTGCCTCGTGTGACAATCCAAGATGAAGCAAGAAATCACCAAGTTCCGAGCTTTTTGGAAATTTCTGAATCATTGATGTGAAATGTTTTATACATTCATCATTCTTTTTAAGAAGATATAGGGCTTTTCCAATGTCTGTTAAAGCTTTTACAACATATTCTCCATCTGGATTTGCCGAAACATACTGCCTGAAACAGTTTATAGCTTCTTCATAGTTTTCTTTGCTGAATAATGTCATTCCATCATAATATACAGATGTAGTGGACTCACCTTCCTCCTTAACTGCCGCAGAAAGCGCTGATAAAGAAGCGACCGAAGAGGCTGGCCCTGATGATGATGAAGGGGCTGGTCCCGAAGAAACAGCAGGAGTTTTTCCCGGAGGACATTTTTCTATGCTTACCAAATATTCCGTAGCTTTTGCCTGAAGTATTCCGGCAGGATAATATGTAAGATATCTTCTAAAAGCATATAAAGCCTGTTTAAATTTCTGATTTTTAAAATAGTATTCGCCAATGCCAAATAGCCCTTTTTCCTGGTCTACCTGCTCTTCTTCAGATAAAAGGTTTCCAACCTGCTTGTGAATTCTTCTTAGCTGGTTTGAAAAAACCTTAAGCATTTGTATTGTAATACGGGGATTTGTATATATTAACTTTTCAAATTCAGAAACAGTAAAAATAAGAACAACAGAATCAAGGATAACATCTGCTGTTTCTTCCCGCGGATATTTTCCAAGAGAGGATTTTACACCAAAAAACTCTCCGGTTTTTACCAATTCGCGATTTTCCTTCCCTGTTTCAATATCAGTACTTATCAAGCTTACTTTTCCGGATTGAAGGATAAAAATCTTATCACTTATATCCCCTTCAAAGTAAATAATTGATTTTGCCTTATATTTTAACGCTTGAGGCACAACATTAACTCCCCATATGACAAATTTATATATTTATTGTAATGCGTATATAAATTATCGGTAATACTTTTATTAAAAACAATTAATATATTAAATAACAATTGCAGTTAAAATGCAAGTAAGATATAATTTTTTAGTATGATTGAAAGAATTGGCGCTGGTATAAGGGGAAATTTAGTTAATTTCAGCTATGCTGCCGGTTTTTTTCTTTCTCTTATAAAAGAATCTTTCTTTTTTCTCCGCCAAAAACATGTAGGGTTTAAAGTCCTCAGAATGCAGATACTTTTCACAGGTTTTGAAGCTTTAAGCGTAATAAGCCTGCTTGGAATTGCCCTGGGAGTTGTAATAATCGTTCAGGGACTATCACTTTTACCTCAATTTGGGCAGGGAGATCTTATATTTACAATTCTTGATGTTGTTATTACAAGAGAGCTTGGCCCCCTTCTTACAGCTTTTGTAATTATTGCCCGTTCAGCTACAGCAATATCAACAGAACTTGGAAATATGGTTGTTTCCCACGAAATTGAGGCTTATGTATCAACAGGAATCGACCCAATATCGTATATTGCTGTTCCAAGATTTTTAGGTGTTACAATATCCATTATTCTTTTAAACCTGTACTTTAATGTAGCAGGGCTTGTAGGCTCTTATTTTGTTGCCCAGTTTATAAAAACTGTTACTTTTACAGAATATTTCAGAAATCTGCTTTTAATTGCAAAACCTGCATCCATAGCTATTTCATTTATTAAAAGTTTTGTCTTTGGAATTATTATCTCTTTTAGCGCAACTTATAATGGTTTTAGAGTAGAGGTCTCAACAACGGAAATTCCTCAAGTTGTAATAAAATCTGTTGGAATGGGACTAACCTTATGCATTATTGCAAGCGCAATAATAACAGCCTTAAGTTATTTATGGTTCTAAAATTATCTATATGGAATTATTATGTCTGATAGCAACTATTCAATAGAGCTTAAAAATATAACAGTTATAAAAAACAAGAATACTGTTCTTGATGATATATCTTTTAAAGTGCCGGAAGGGATTACAACAATTATTGTAGGGCATATTGGCTGCGGTAAAAGTATTCTTTTAAAAACAATTAATTCCATAATTGTCCCTGATTCAGGCAAAGTACTTATAAATGGAAAATCATATAGTTCAATGTCTGCTTCTGCAATAAAAATGTACAGAAAATCATCGGGATTTATTTTCCAGGATGGAGCTCTTTGGGCAAATAAAACAATATATCAAAACCTTGAACTTCCCCTTTTATACCATTTTCCGGATATAACCAGGAAAGAAGTAAATAATAAAATAAAAAGTACTCTTGATATGCTCGGGTATGAAGAAGATGTAAATAAAAGGCCTGCAGATATATCATCCGGAAATTGTAAATTAATCTCTTTTGCCAGAGCGCTTATGACAGACCCTGATATATTAATGATCGATAGCCCGGAAACTTCCATTGATTTTTCATCGCATGGAAAAATCAGAAATATTATAAGGAATCTAAAAGCCAGGGGAAAAACCCTTATAATCTGCACTTATGATGAATATATTACTTCCATGCTTGCTGATTATGTAGTTGTATTGTTCAAAAACAGAATATATGCAAGCGGTCAATACAAAGATATTGTTACTTCCAATGATCCTGTTATCAGGAGGATTATGTCTCATGTATTGGATAAAGTATCAAATTTTGATGGCGATATTCTTGATTTGATGAATCCGGATTTGTCTTAGCTGCGGCATGGCTGCGTGGGGCGCCTGCGTCCCATATAAACTTGGGGGAACAAAATTAAACGTATGCTTAAATCTATGGGATACAGCTTCGCTTATACAGCGTTGCGGCAGGGACGCCTGCGGGCGACTTTCCTTGTACCGCAGGCGGGCAGTGTCCATCGAGGACACTGCCAAGCGATATAGGGTTTA
Source organism: Spirochaetaceae bacterium (assembly GCA_009778835.1). Taxonomy (GTDB): domain Bacteria; phylum Spirochaetota; class Spirochaetia; order CADAEX01; family CADAEX01; genus WQTU01. The sequence continues at coordinate 521 of WRFK01000162.1, read as the reverse complement.
CGCAGTACCGCGGCACGGATGCCGCGTACAGCGTTGCGGCAGGGATGCCGCTGTTAGGGTTTTCGCAGTATTGCATTAAATTTTGCTATAGGATAACTTAAATTATATGAAATTTAGAATCAAACATGCTGATAAAATCGTAGGTATATTTATAATTATAGGTATCCTATCCATTGCTGTGTTTTTGATTTTTATGGGCATAAATCAGAGATGGTTTGCCAAAAACTATTATTATAATACCAAGTTTTTATCTGCAGATGGTCTTAAAGTTGGAATGGCTATAAAATATAAAGGATTTCAGATTGGGCTCATAGACAAAGTAAGACTTGGCAAAGAAAATGATGTTGAAGTTGATTTTTCTATATACGGCGAATACATAGATATAATTACACCCAATACAATAATACAGAAAACAACAAGCCCTATAGGACTTGGCAGCGATATTATTATACATCCCGGACCTCCTTCAACAGAACATATTCCCGAAAATAGTTATATCCCCTCCTTCAATATGCCGGAAG
>WRFK01000161.1 GCA_009778835.1 Spirochaetaceae bacterium | reverse complement strand
CGATATTTACACAGAAACAGCTTTTGCATTTAGCCAATGCGGAGAAAAAGAAAAAGCGCATGAATATTATGATAAAGCTCTTGGGTGTGCAGACTCAAACCATGCAAAAGCAGTTATATATAACAATATTGGCTCGATATTTTTTGAAGAAAATAATTTTCCAAAAGCAAAAGAATATTTTAAAAAAGCTTTATCAGAAGAAGAATATACGCTTGCCAGAGAAAATCTGGTATTGGTGAATACCTATATGGATATAATAAACTGATTTAAATTTTTAAAAGAAATGTAACAAGACCAAAGAGCATTATTCTTCGTCTTTCTTTTCGTCCATTTTTCCAAGCAGATTATTGATTTTAAGTTTTAAGACATCTGCGCCTACTTCTTCCGGCAGAAAGTCTGCAAGTCCTTTTATATAACTAAATGTATTTTCCAAATCATCTTTTGTAAGAATTTCTTTGCCTTTTGCCCTATCTCTTCTATCTTCAAAACTTCTTCTGTCAATGAGCCTTCTATCTTCGCTGCTTCTTCTATCGGTTTCATCTCTTCTCTCTTTTTTGGATCTTTTCTCAGGCACAACTATTTTCACTTCGGGTTCTTTCTCTTCCTCTTCTTCTGTGCCGGACAGCGTATCCAGAAGCCCTTTTTCTCCATTAAGTTTCCGTTTTAATGCCGCTACTTTAAGTTTCATTATACTGCTTTCATACTTATCTTTTCTCCCTTCAGTAAGAAAATCAGTAAGGTCTTCGAGGTTATCAAGCAAATTGGCAATATCCGGGTTTACATATTCAGGCTCGTCTTTAATATTTGCAAATGATTCTCCCTCAGGTTCTTCAACTCCATCATATTTTTCAAGCATATCTTCCTGCTTTTTAGCAGGTCCCTGCGGAGGAGCCTGATATCTTGGTTGCTGCGATTCAGCATGAGGAGCCTGGGGAAAGGAAGAAGGCATTGAAGGGGAAAAAGAAAATGGCATTTGCATCTGAGGAGGCTGTGAAAAAACAGGGGTTGGCATAGGAATACTAATAGGTTGAGGAGGCATTGGTTGTGATGGTAACGATTGTGGAGAAAAAAGCTGAGGATTTGTTTTTCCAAGTCTTTCAATAAAATCTTTCTCGATTTTTTCTTTTGCTTCTTCATAAAGACCAATTTCCTGGTCTTCCTCATCAAGATCCTCATCCTGTTTCAAAAGATGCATCTCTTCTTCTTCATTTATTTCTATTACAGGTTCTATTCCCCCAATATCGATTATGGGAACTTGTTCATCATTCAGCCCTTCTACAGATCCAATAAGAAAACTCAATGCATCTTGTGGCTTGCCTTTATCCTGATCATTTTTAACATACTCTTTTACAAAGCCGGAAAGTCTCTCTTCCATTCTGTCGTTATTTAAGATTTCATAAGATTTTGATGCTTCTTCAAATAACTCTATTCCTTTACTTAAGGAGGATATATCGATCAGGGATTCATCCTCTCCCATTTTCGCAAGAAGCTGGTTAGAATATTCCAGAGCTTTTTCTGTTTGTCCTGACTTTTTGTAAACATCAGAATATTCTGCTATTGTATCGTTATAATATTTATAATCTCCTTTAATGGAGTCCAGCACAGAAATAGCATCTTCAAATTTTTCCTGCTCCTTGAGGATCTTTGCAAGCTCAATCGAGACTTTAAGATTTCCCTTACTTGAAGCAAGAATATCTTTAAATTCGTTTTCTGCTTTCCTAAAATCTCCCTGCTGCCTGTAAAGCTCTGCTTTAGCGCTTTTAAGAGAAGGGTTTCCAGGTTCAAGTGCATCTGCTTTTTCAATATATTTTGTTGCTTCCTCTGTTTTTCCTTTCTTAATACTTAAAAGTGCTTTAAGTGCAAATGCCGCAGGATTACTATCCTTCTTTACCGAATGATCTATTATTTTTTCAGCATCATCAAATTCGCCCCTGTCAAAATAGACATGCGCTTTTTGCACTTTTATCTCTTCATCTTTGGGCTTTATTGTTTCGATCCTGTTTAATTCTTTTAATGCATTATCAAAATCACCTGTTTCCCTGTATAACTCGCTAAGGTTGATGGAAGCTTTTATATATTCAGGATTTTGTGAAATCGCTTCTTTATAATACTCTTTTGCTTTTTTTTCTTCTCCAACTGATCTGTATGTCAAAGCAATATTGTTTTTTACAACAGGATTATTTGGTTCGACATTTAGCGCGTTGCTGAATGTTTTTATTGCTTTCACATGCTTGTTGGATTTATGATATGCAATACCCAAATTATTAAGGCTATCTACCCATAACGGCTGAGTCACAATAGAATGCCTGTAAAAATCTATTGCTTCTTCTGATTTTCCCTGCAAATCTTTTACAACTCCAAGGTTGTATAAAAGCCTGGGATGATTTTCATCTACAGAAAGCCCTTTAGTTATTATATCTTCTGCCTGATCAAGCTTTCCCTGTTCAATATATAGAGAACCAAGATTATTATGCCCCTGAACAAATTCCGGATCCAGCCTGATAGCTTCAAGAAATATTTTTTCTGCTTCAGTATAATTATTTGCCTGTTTATATACATTCCCTAAATTATAATAAATATCTGCTCTGTCTCTTGTAAAAGAGAGAGCTTTTTGAAAATATGAAATAGAGTTGTCTATATCGCCTTCCTGCTTATAGATAAGGCCTATGTTATTGTAAATATCAGGATTTTCAGGAGCAAGCTGCGAAGCTTTTTTATAAGTATCAAGAGCTTGTTGTCTCTTGTTTTTTAATGAGTATATATTGCCTAAAGTAAGATACAGGGTTTCTTTATCAGGATTTTTCTCTATCAGTTGCTTAACAACATCTTCTGCTTCGTCATATTCTTTATGATTTATAAGAGTAAGAACTTTTTCAAACAATTCTTCTTTGATCACTTCTTGTCTCCATATGTATCAAGTGGTCTTGCATTTACTTCAACGGAGTAGTCTCCGCCTTCTTTTACTATAGAACCACCATAACGGGATGCAGATTTACTATATGAGGCAACAGCAAAATAATATACTTTGCCATTTTCAAGATTACGTATTACCAGCTCATTGTTTTTCCCTGCATCTATCGGAGAAGTATTGCTATTTTTTTCAGACCCAAAATACCTTCCTGGCCTTTCTCCAAAATAAACATAGTAGCCATCAACATCAGAATCTATCACCTCCGACCATTTAAGCTTTACACTGCTATTTCCCGGTTCTGCTCTTACAACTCTTGGCGCCGGAGGAGCGCTTTTTTGATCAAATTTTATATTGATCCTTGAAACAGATGGAGATACATTTTTTTCTCCATCAGAATAAAGCACAGCTTTGATACATAAAAAGCGCCCGCCTCGTTCACTAAGCAACCCTGAACCTGGCGCGATTTTCTTCCATTCCGGACTATTCTCAGCCAGGCTTTGCCTCGAATCACCAAGATGGTAAAAATATAAAACCTCTGTGCCAGCTGGAAGTATCTCTTTTGCATCAACACCAATAAGCATAGACTTGCTGTTTCCCAAATCTATTGGCTCTGATATATAAACACCTGTATGACTTCCCAACAGCGACAACATATTATTATCGATCCATTCAAGTTTAAAACGGAATTCATCAAGCAAACCAGTAAAGTAGTTTCCTATTACGATTCTCCCTCTGCTCCCTGAATATAAAGGATAAACCTGCCCGGTCTCTCTGGCAGATGTTGTAGCATATATAACTGCTTCAGGTTTACCATCAATAAGATATTCCATTAAGCCATTTGAAGAATTGTATCTGAGTAAATGATGCGTCCACACGCGGGGAATCAGTTGTCTTTCGCTGGATATTTTTACTTCGAACTCTTTAGAACCTGGCGGTATAAAAAAGTTTTTTATAGTCCAGATTATTCTCCTGTTTTCAATATAGCATCTGAAAAGCTGGGGAATAAAACCATTGCCAATATCTGCATAGCCATCCATAAAGAAAATAGTTTCCCCATCAGAATAATTTTGCCCATAAACCCAAAATTCTATACTAAAATCATCAGAATAAATTCTTCCGGGAAAAATCCCTTTTCCCGTGCGGTCAAGAATAATACTATTAGTTTCTTTATTGAACAGGGCTGCGCCTGCGCCAAACTTTTTTCGGCCTTCAGATATGGAAGCTTTATTTTCTATTAGTTTAAAATTGCCTGTAACATCAACAATTGGGAGTGAGTTAAAATGGAGAAGGAGTTCTGTGGAATTATCCAGCAAATATTCGCCGCTTTGGATAAAAAGGGAATTTTCACCTGCTTCATTTTTATCAATCTCGATATTTCTGAGCAAAGATGGCTGCCAGTTATCTCCTCCCAGAATATATTCCCTTTCACCTGAATAAAGAGGAACTATAATAATAAACAGAAAAACTACTATTCTTTTCATTAATATCAAATTTTCTTTT
>WRFK01000160.1 GCA_009778835.1 Spirochaetaceae bacterium | reverse complement strand
GGAATAATTTTTGCATATAAAAAATATAAAGATGAAAAAAACTACAGCAAATATGCAAGAGAAGAATCTCTTATAATGAAAGATAATATTTCAAAAGCATTGATAAAAAAAGGAATCTATAGATGGTAAAAGAAGAAAAAACTAATTCAAAACGGGCAATAATCACAGTACTTGGAGCAGACAGAGTAGGTATTATTGCAGGAGTGACAACTGTTCTTGCAAAACTTGGAATCAATATTCTGGATATATCGCAGACAATAATGAGCAATATTTTTACAATGATCATGCTTGTTGATCTTGAAAAAGCCATAAAGCCAATCCATGAAATAATTGATGAGCTTGAAAGTGAAGGAAAGAAGCTTAATGTTCAGGTAAGACTTCAGCTTGAAGAAATATTTAAGACAATGCATAGAATATAGGAGCATAAAAAATGCTGATCCCATCTGAAATTGTAGAAACAATAAAAATGATCCATGAGGAACACTTTGATATAAGAACGATTACTGCAGGCATATCGTTACGTGATTGCTGTGACAGTGATGGAAAAAAATCAAGGGAAAAAATATATAATAAAATAACAAGGGTCGCTGAAAATCTTGTTAAAACAGGCGAAGATATTGAAAAAGAATATGGCGTGCCAATAATAAATAAAAGAATATCTGTGACCCCTATTTCTCTTGTTGCAGAAGCATCTGATGATGAAAACTATACAGAATATGCAATAACACTGGATAAAGCAGCAGATAGATGCGGGGTAAATTTTATAGGAGGCTTTTCTGCTCTTGTGCATAAAGGATATACAAAAGGGGATAGAATTCTTGTTGATTCAATACCGGAAGCATTGGCAGCAACAGATAAAGTTTGTTCATCTGTAAATCTTGCTACAACCAGAGCAGGAATAAATATGGATGCTGTGCGCCATATGGGACTTGTAATCAAGCAAACTGCAGAAAAGAGCGCAAGTAAAAATGCTGTTGGATGCGCAAAGCTTGTTGTTTTTGCAAATGTTCCGGAAGACAACCCTTTTATGGCAGGCGCTTTTCATGGCACTGGAGAAGGGGAGAGCGCGATCAATATTGGGATAAGCGGTCCCGGTGTAGTGCAGAATGTTATCCGGAGGGTTGGTCCGTATGCAGATTTTGGAATTGTTTCCGAAGAGATAAAAAAAGCTGCATTTAAAATAACAAGAGTAGGGGAACTTGTTGCAAGGGAAGCTTCACGCAGGCTTAAAATTCCTTTTGGTATCGTAGACCTTTCCCTTGCTCCAACACCAGTCAGAGGAGACAGCGTTGCCCATATTATCGAAGAGATGGGACTTGAAGTTTGCGGTACTCATGGTACAACTGCGGCTCTGGCGCTTTTAAATGATGCTGTAAAAAAAGGCGGGTCAATGGCATCTTCTTATATAGGTGGCTTAAGCGGCTCGTTTATCCCTGTAAGCGAAGATGTAGGAATGATAGAGGCTGTAAAATCAGGACATTTAACTATAGAAAAACTTGAAGCCATGACATGCATCTGTTCTGTAGGGCTTGATATGATAGCAATCCCCGGAGACACTCCGTATGAAACAATTTCCGCAATTATTGCAGATGAAGCTGCTATAGGAATTATAAATAATAAAACCACAGCAGTAAGAATAATCCCTGCTCCGGGAAAAAAAGAAGGAGATATTGTTGACTTTGGAGGGCTGCTTGGAAGAGCTCCGGTAATGAAAGTCAATAACGCTTCAAGCGCTTCGTTTATCCATAGGGGAGGGAGAATTCCTTCACCGTTAAATGCATTAAAAAACTAAAATATATTCTATTGTGGAGTCAATAATGATAAAACCTGTTTATGAAATTGCTGCAGTGCATGATCTTTCAGGATATGGAAAATGCTCTCTTACTGTTGCGATCCCGATTTTAGCAGCAATGGGAATGCAGGCATGCCCTCTTACAACTTCTATTTTATCAACTCAGACATCGGGTTTTAAAAACTATACTTTTTTTGATTTTACAGATCATATGGAAGAGATAATAAATCACTGGAAAACTCTTGATATAAAATTCGATGCTATTTATACAGGTTTTCTTGGGTCTTCCAGGCAGATAGATATAATAATAAAATTTATTGAGAGTTTTTATCATGAAGGGATGCTTATAGTAATTGACCCTGTTTTGGGCGATGATGGAGAACTTTATGACACTATCAATAAAACGATCGTAGAAGGGATGAAAAGCCTTATAGCAAAAGCAACACTTATTACTCCGAATATTACAGAGGCTGCAATACTTCTTGGAGAGAATAATTTTGACAAGATTTCAGATAAAAAAATAAAATCAATTCTTGGGTCTCTTTCCGAGATGGGACCGGATATGGTTGTGATTACAAGTGTCAGCGCTGAAAATGAAGATCATCCGGTTGTGGCTGCTTATGATAAAAAGCTTAACAAATACTGGAAAATCAAAAATGATTATATTCCTGTAAATTATCCGGGAACAGGAGATATATTTGCAAGCATAATGACAGGGTGCGCACTAAGAGGGGATAGCTTACCTGTGGCTGCTGCAACTGCTGTTGAATTTATTACTGCTGCAATCAAAGAAACTTATGCTCATAATATTCCACCAAGAAATGGGATATTGTTTGAAAAAGTGCTCAATATGTTATCTGTTCCTTCAAGTACAAATATTCACAATATTTTGGAATTATAAAACCATGATATTTGTAACAGATTTTGACGGCACATTATATAGCGATGATCATACAGTAAGCAACGTTGATTTAGAAACTCTTAAAAAACTTGGCGCTCTTGATATAAAAAGAGTTATTGCAACAGGACGAAATTATGAGTCTATATTAAGAGTAATTTCGCAACAGTTTCCTATTGATTACCTTATTTTCTCATCAGGCGCAGGAGTAATGGAATGGGAAAACAAGAAAATCATAAAATCTTATTCATTAAACAAAACACAGATAGAAAAGGCTGTGAAAATATTAAAAGAAAACAAATACGATTTTATGCTTCATAAAAAAATACCGGATAATCATTATTTTTATTATCATAAATCATCGACTGTGGAAGGGGATTTTGATAAGCGGTGCAGTATCTATTCCGGATATTGTAAAGAACTTGACGATAAAGCAGTTGCAGAAATGGAAGATGCGTGTCAGTTTGTTGTAATAATCCCTGTTAATCTTTTACTATCACAAGCAGAAATATATGAAGAACTAAAAGAAAAATTTAAAAAAATAGATGGCCTTAATATAATAAGAGCAACCTCCCCAATAGATAAAAAAACACTTTGGATCGAAATATTTCCAAAAGAGGTTTCAAAAGCGCATGGAATAAAAACAATTGCAGATCTATTATCTTCAAATTATAATAACATTGCAGCCGTAGGAAATGACTTCAATGATCTTGAGATGTTAAGATGGGTAAAAAATCCATTTATGGTTGAAAATGCGCCTGCAGAACTAAAGAAAGAATTTATAAATGTAAAATCCAATAATGATAACGGATTTACAGATGCTGTAAATAAGTTTATGGATATTAAAAAAATATCAGGGTGGGGTGGATAATGAGAGGCGAAAAAGTTATTGATAATGCTATAAGAAAAGTAAAAGATTTTCCCAAAAAAGGGGTGTTGTTTTATGATATAACAGGGCTCCTTGTAAATCCGGGTGCATTCAATTACTGCATAAAAAAAATGATTGAACTTTATGACGGAAAAGGGATCAATAGAATAGCTGCTGTAGAGGCAAGAGGTTTTCTCTTTGCTACTCCATTGGCATATCATCTTGGCATTCCGATTGCTCTTGTAAGGAAAAAGAATAAACTTCCGGGAGAAACTATAAAGAAAAACTACTCTCTTGAATATGGCGAAGATTCAATTGAAATCCATAAATCAGATGTATTGCCCGGAGAAAAAGTACTTGTTGTGGATGATCTTATTGCAACCGGCGGAACATTATGCGCTGCATGTGAAATGATAGAATCTGTTGGAGCAAAAGTAGAAGAGATTTTTGCAGTTATCGGGCTCCCTTTTCTTAACTACGGCAAAATTCTTTCCAAATATAAAATAAAGACTCTTGTTGAATATGATGAAGAATAGGTAAATTATCTGCAAATTTTAAACATATAGCGTTTTGACAATAAAAGGGAAATATTATGAAAAACAAAATAGTGTTATCTATAGGAATTGTTTTACTTTTGTTAAGCGCATTTTTGATTTCATGCGAAAACCCATGGATGAAAGATATTCTTGACCCCTTGTTCAAAGAGAAATCCATTATCCCGGTAGTATGGATACGACCCGGAACCTTTATCATGGGAAGCCCTGTTGGCGAGCCTGGCCGGGACACTGGTGAAACCCAACATCAAGTAAGGCTAACCAGAGGGTTTTACATGAGTAAGTATCAGGTAACACAGGAGCAG
>WRFK01000159.1 GCA_009778835.1 Spirochaetaceae bacterium | reverse complement strand
GGTATTACAACAGGAGAAAGATTCCTCCCTATAGACTCAGCAGGCCTTTATGTGCCGAGAGGAAGAGGGAGTTTTCCGTCAATGTTGTATATGCTTGCTGTTCCGGCGCTTGCAGCCGGAGTACCGCAGGTATGCGTAGTTACTCCACCAAACAGCGACGGCACTGTTGATCCTGCATGTCTGTATGCAGCAAAAATTTGCGGAATCAACGAAGTTTACAGAGTAGGAGGCGCACAGGCAATAGCTGCGCTCGCATACGGAACAGAATCAATAAAACCTGTTGTAAAAATCGTAGGGCCTGGAAGCGTTTATGTTACTGCCGCAAAAAGAGTTTTATATGGCAAGATAGATGTGGGGCTTCCGGCAGGACCATCAGAATCAATAGTTCTTGCAGATGGAAAAGCAGATCCCTACAGGGCAGCCCTGGATCTTATGATCGAAGCAGAACATGGTTCAGATTCTGCGGCGCTTCTTGTTACAGATTCAAAAGATCTGGCTGAAAATGTAAAAAAACATATAGACTCAATAATCAGTACAATTCCTGAGCCAAGAAATAAATTTCTCTCTGATGTGTTCTCAGGATACGGAGGAATCATCCTTGCCAAAGATATGAATGAAGCTGCAGATATCGTTAACCTGTATGCGCCTGAACATTTGCAGATAGCAACAAAAGATCCTGAAAGAACATCAAGGCTTATAAGAAATGCAGGCGAGATTCTTCTTGGTCAGGAGACCCCATTTTCAATTGCAAACTATACAACAGGACCCAATGCAGTGCTGCCCACAGGAGGGATGGCAAAAACATATTCTCCTGTTTCTGTAAGGGATTTTATGAAATCTTCTTCGATTATATATGCAGATAAAAAAGGGTTAACATCTGTAATGAACCATGTAATTGCCCTTGCAGATTATGAAGGCTTTGACGCTCACGCCGGCGCCCTTAAAATGAGAAAGTAAAAGTTATGCACATTTCCTCTGCAGAAGAAGGTTTTGAATATCTCCAGTCATTTACAAATCTGGAAAAGAAAACCTCTTTTTCAGAAAGAGAATACAGACTTGACCGCGTTAAATATCTTTCTGATAAATTCGACAGTCCGCATAATGGAATAAACCTTATCCATATTGCCGGATCAAAAGGAAAAGGGTCTACTGCGTTATATGCTGCATCCATATTAAAAGCATTGGGATTTAAAACAGGTCTCTATACTTCGCCTCATGTGCTATCATTCAAAGAAAGAATAAGTTTGGCAGGAGTTTTTTTTGGCAACAGGGTTTATATAAAAAACATTAATCTTATTAAAGATTTTCTTGAATCAGAATCCATTCCATTTGAATCAAGCCCGACAACTTTTGAGCTTCTTACCCTGCTCGCTTTTCTAATTTTCAAGCATGAAAAATGCAGCTGGGCAGTTATAGAAACAGGGATAGGAGGAAGGCTCGATGCAACAAATATCATCACTCCTCTATGTTCTGTAATAACACCTATTGAGCTTGAACATACAGAAATTCTTGGCGCAACTTTAAAAGAAATTGCTTATGAAAAAGCAGGAATTATTAAAAAAAATGTTCCTTGTATAACCGCAAAACAAAAACCAGAAGTTCTTGAAGTATTAAAAAACAAAGCAGAGAAAGAATACTCCACATTAACTCCAATAGACAAAGCTATTGAAATAAAAGATGTTTTACTCAATGAAAAGGGGACATCTTTTTCCCTTGTTTTTAAAGTTGATAACGATAATAATATCTTGCTTAAGGAAAATGTAAAACAATACAAGTTTAAAACAAAAATGCTGGGAACATTTCAAGCAGAAAATTCAGCGCTTGCCATGCTTTCTGTAAAAAAAGCATTGGAAAAGATCCATGTTTCCATAGCAACAGAAAAGTTTTTTAATAATAGCAAAAAAGGGATCGCAAAAGCTTTTGCTCCAGGCAGGATTGAATACATTTCCCTGGGAAAAAATAAACCTGCACTGATTATTGATTCCTCCCACACAGAAAATTCCGCAGAAAAACTTGCAGAAACAATTAAAAGCATAAAAAAAGAAAGAAATATCATACTTATATTTGGTGTTCTGGAAGGAAAAGATTATAAAAAAATTACTGAAAAATTCAAAAACCTTTTTACAGAGATAATTATTTCCACTCCGGGATATTTTAAAAAAAGCAATCCACAAGCCATATATGAATATTTAAAACTTGAATTATCAGCTATTAATGTTAAAGTATATATTGAAAAAGATCCTAAAGATGCTTTTAATAGCGCTATGGAAAAAGCTGGAAAAAATGGACTGATTGTTACGACAGGAAGTTTTTATATGGCAGGCGAAATAAAAAAGATCTTGCTAATAGGGGCTGTCCAATAAGTTTAGAAGTATGATTTTTTATTAGTTTCTGTGTATAAGAATACAAAAAAAGCAGGAATTGTTAGCAATCGATTTGAATTTTTATAAAAGAAAAATTAAAAAATCATACTTCTCGGACAGCTCCACAATAGAAAAAAATAAGGAGGAATTATGCAATATTTATATAGCGACAGAATTGGTGTAAAAATTGATGACATTACAAAACTTGAAGTTGATGCAATTGTCAATGCAGCAAATTCACAACTCATGGGAGGCGGCGGTGTTGATGGAGCAATCCACAAAGCAGGAGGGCCGGCTATTCTTGCAGAATGCAAAAAAATCAGAGAAACCCAATACCCTGGCCAGGAAGGGATGCCTGCAGGAAATGCAGTAGTAACAACAGGTGGAGATCTTTTGGCAAAAAAAGTTATTCATACAGTAGGGCCTGTCTGGCATGGCGGAACAAAAGGGGAAAAAGCAACTCTTGCAAAAGCATATAGCTCCTGTCTTGAAATTGCATCAAAATCAGAACTAAAATCAATCGCTTTCCCTGCTATTTCAACAGGAGTATATGGATATCCAAAAAAAGATGCAGCCCTTGTTGCATATTATGGCGTAAAAAAGTTTCTTGATAATAATAAATACCCTGAAATGGTTTATTTTGTTTTTATAGATAAAAAAGATGCGGATATTTTTATAAATGCAATAGATGAGGATTAACAAGTTTAATGTCGCTTAATACCAAAGAAATAGACCTCATCATATCTGAACTGGATATTGAAGGTTTTCAAATTCAAAAAATTATTCAACCTGATTTTTCATCCCTTGTCATGACAATTTATAAAGCCGGAATAATGTATCATCTTCTCATTTCCCTAAAGCAGGGTAAAACAAGGTTGAATATAACTTCAAAACTCTATGGCAAACACAAAAAACAACAGCGGTTTGAACAATTTTTGAAAGCCAGAATCATAGGCAGTTACATTACAGAGATATTACAGCCTGGAAAAGATAGAATCATTAAGGTTACTGTAGATCATAATAATGTATTGTCATATTTGTGGATAAGGCTTTGGGGTGGTAATGCAAATATCATTGTAACAGATAACGATATGGTTATACTGGAATCTTTTTACAGAAAGCCCGGTAAAAAAGAAATCTCCGGAGAGAAATTTATTGTTCCGGACAACACCTCAGGTATAACCGAAGATAAAAAATATCAGATAAGAAGTTTTCCAAAAAATGTTGTCGAAGAAAAACCATTTAATGCTTTTATTGATAATCTATATCAACATCAGGAAGAAGACGAAGAAAGAAAAAATCTAAAAGAAAAAATAGATGGAAAAATTATAAAGAAATTGTCGTTACTGAAATCTTCCAGAAACAGAGTACTGGATGAAATAAAAGAATCTTGCAACTACGAAAGCTTTAAACAATATGGACAGCTTATACTTGGAAGCGCTTATCTTATAAAACAAGGTGATAAATGGTTTGAAACAGAAAACTACTTTGATAACAATAATATTGTATCTATAGAACTTGATGTGAATCTCTCTCCTGAACAAAATGCAGAAAACTATTTTAAAAAATATAAAAAGAAAAAGGGAACAGAATCAAATCTTTTAGAGGAAAAAGAAAATATCATAGCCAGAATAAATTATTTGGAAAAATTATTAGAATCAGTTAGTGCGATAGAGGATATTTCTGAACTAAGAAAAATTCTTGATGAAAATGAGCTTAAAAAAGAACTACAAGAAAAAGAATCCACACCTGGACTGCTGTTCTTTTCTGGCAAATACAGAATCATGGTTGGAAGAACTGCATCTGAAAACGATGAATTGCTCAGAAGACATACTAATGGAAATGACTACTGGCTTCATGCAAGAGATTATCCCGGAGGATATGTTTTTATAAAAGCTTTTAGAGGAAAATCGATCCCTCTTGAGACCCTTATCGATGCAGGCAACTTGGCTGTTTTTTTCAGCAAGGGAAAGAATTCCGGCAAAGGCGAAGTATATTATACTCAGGTCAAGTATTTAAGAAGGGCAAAAGATAGCAAAAAAGGGACAGTGCTTCCTACTCAGGAAAAAAATC
>WRFK01000158.1 GCA_009778835.1 Spirochaetaceae bacterium | reverse complement strand
TCTTTTTCTCTTGGTGTTTTTAAATATGAAACAAAAGAAGAGTTTGAAAGCGCTCTTTCCGGGCTTTTCAAAAAGTCGGCGCTTCTTTTGGTGCAGGCATTTATTCCTACGGAATTTGACTGGCGCGTATGTGTGCTTAATGATCAGCCTCTTTTTGTTTGCAGATACCATATGGCAAGGGAGCATTGGCAAATATATAACCATGCAAGTAAGGGAACAGATGATGAAACAGGCCTTGTTGATACTCTTACAGTTTCTGAGACGCCAAAAAAAGTTATTGATGTTGCCCGCAAAGCTACGGGATTAATAGGGCGTGGATTATATGGGGTTGATATTAAAGTAATTGATGGCAAGCCGCAAGTTATAGAAATAAATGATAATCCAAGTATAGAGTCGGGAATTGAAGATAGAGTTCTTGGTGATAAACTTTATGATGCAATAATAAAAGAATTTATACGACGGCTTGATAATATTCATGGGAAAAACAGCAAAAAATAGCACACATTATTGATATTGATTTCTTTTACTGCTTCAAGTTGTTAATCCTTTGGCAAATAGATTAGCAATTTTTATCCCGGACTATGGCAGAGAACTATTTTAAATCTCATTAAAGCTATTTATAATAATTTTTATTATCTTTAATTATTTTTATTGAAGATAATTTTGATATTATATATACTTGCCTCTCAAAATAAATATTAAAATTTTAATAAATCTTTTTTTACTTAAAAAAATACTTTATAATATGTAAGGGGGTTGGGATGAAGGTTTTAATGCTTGGATGGGAGTTGCCGCCTTTTATCAGCGGTGGTCTTGGTCCGGCGTGTAAAGGCATTGCAGATAGTCTTGCCGAAAATAATGTTAAACTCACGTTTGTTATACCTACCGGCAGAGGCGGGAATTCTGTTCTTGATAGCAGAATTAGGGTAATTTGTGCAGATAAATATATTCCGGCAGAAAAATATATTTTAGATTTTTATAAAAAATACTCTAAGAAAAATAAATATAATAGCGAAGTGCAGTCCACCAATTTTAGGGAATTTTCGCCATATTATACTTCTTATGAAGGCTTGACAGATAAAAAATCAGAAAGAGATATTCTAAAAAAAATATCTTCACAGAAAGAATACAGCATCCTTAATTTTGAAGGAAATTATGGAATGAATCTTCTGGAAGAGGTTATGAAATATAGCTACATTGGAAAAGCTCTTGGCAAGGAAGAATCTTTTGATATAATTCACGCGCATGACTGGATGACCTATCCTGCGGCAATATCTGTAAAAGAGGTAAGCGGAAAACCTCTTATTGTGCACGTTCACTCAACAGAATATGACCGTTCTTCGCTGCGTCCAAATAAAAATATTGTTGGCATTGAAAGAGAAGGGCTTAAAAAAGCTGACAAAATAATTGCTGTAAGTTTTTATACAAAAAATATGATTATAAGCAAGTATGGAATCGATCCTGATAAAATAGAAGTTGTTCATAATGCGGTAAACAGGGATACTCAGTTTTTAAGGTATCAGATCAGAAAAAGTTTTGATGAAAAGATTGTGCTTTTTCTGGGCAGGATTACACAACAAAAAGGGCCTGACTATTTTCTTGATGCAGCAGTAAAAATTCTAAATAAAATGAATAATGTAAAATTTGTCATGAGCGGAAGCGGAGATATGTTTCCAAAAATTGTTTCCAAAATGGCAGAATACGACATCGCGGACAAGTTTCATTTTACAGGATTTTTAAACGACACAATGGTAGAAAAAGTTTTTGCAATGAGCGATGTATATGTTATGCCTTCTATTTCAGAACCTTTTGGATTATCTCCTTTTGAAGCTCTTTTATACGATATTCCTGTAGTAATTTCAGAGCAATCCGGAGCTTCGGAAATACTTAAGCATGCGCCTAAAGTAAATTTCAGCGATACCGATGAACTTGCGGCTGTTATTATAAAACTGCTTAAAGATAAAGAGCTAAGAGAAACAGTAGTCAGCCAGTGTAAGGAAGATATGCAAAATATAAGCTGGAAAAATTCTGCTGCAAGAATAATGGAAATTTACAGCAATCTTTTAGAAGTATAGCTACCGGCATATAATAGATATGTCTTCATTATGTCTTTATTTTCAGGTTCACCAGCCATTCAGACTCAAAAGAGAATATAGCTTTTTTGAAATAGGAAATAGCCACATATATGAAGATATATCTCTTAACAGGGATATATGCAATAAAGTAAGTAAAAACTGTTATATTCCCGCAACAAGGCTAATGCTTGATCTTGTTGAAAAATTTAAAGGTAAATTCAAAATAAGTTTTTCAATTACAGGAATAGCGCTGGAGCAGTTTCAGCAGTTTAATCCCGAAGTGCTGGAGCTTTTTAAAGAGCTTTATAAAAGCGGATGTGTTGAATTTATTGCAGAGAGCTATTACCATTCGCTTGCGTTTTTGTTCTCTCCAAAAGAGTTTCAACATCAGGTAGAAAAACATAAAAAAGCAATAAAGGAATTTTTTGGCGAAAATCCAGTAACATTCAGAAACACAGAACTTATTTATAGCAATGCCATGGCTCTGGAAGCAAAAAATATTGGATTCAAAAATATACTTGCAGAAGGCTCTGACAATATTCTTGGACAATTATCCTCTGCGCGCCCTGCAGGAAAATTGGGAAAATCCTGCGTGAGATCCGGGAAAAAAGCGTTATCTGGCAGTAGTGTGTCTGGTCATGGCTTTCTGTCAAAACTTTACCATCCAAAAGGGTTACCAGATATAAACCTTCTTCTCAGAAATTATAAATTTTCAGATGATATTGCATTCAGATTTTCCCAAAAAAAATGGAAAAAATATCCATTAACTGCAAGAAAATATGTAAAATGGCTCTCCGATGCATTCTCCTCATGCGCAGGCAACATACACTCCGCTCGCCAAAAAGTGGGGACGGGCAGGACTAATGCAGGAATTGATGCCAAAAGCAAGGGAGAAATTATAAATTTATTCATGGATTATGAAACACTTGGAGAACACCATTCTGCAGAAACAGGGATATTCAATTTTTTTGAAGAGTTTGTATCCAGGGTTATTAATAAAACAGATATGGAATTTATTATGCCAAGGGATGTTTCCGGGAAACATAAACAGGCAGGCGAAATAGATGTGCCTGCTAACACTTCCTGGGCAGATGAGGAAAGAGACATTTCAGCCTGGACTGGGAATTCAATGCAGATATCTGCTCTTAACTTGATTTATAAAATTGAAAAAAATATAAAAAAAACCGGAGATAAAGATTTAACGCACCTCTGGAGAAAGCTCCAGACATCCGACCACTTTTATTATATGTCTACAAAAGGATTTAAAGATGGAGATGTGCATAAATATTTTAACTATTTTGCAACTCCATACGATGCGTATATTGTCTACTGCAATATAGTAAACGATCTTTATGAAACAATAAAAAAAAGAGTTTGATAATACAGATTATTACATACTAAAAATTCAAAATAGATGTCATGTCCGGTATTGAAGATAAAATAGGTATTGTTTCTATATTTCTTGCCCCAAGTTTTACAAGTTCATATCTTACTTTTGCCAAAGGCATATCAACGTTATCTGTCTCTACCTGAATTGTATATTGCGCATATTTTGATCCTGGAATAATAGTCGGCTCATCGGCATAGAGATTGTGTTTTGAAAGAAAATCTTCGGCAACTTCTTTTTTATTTGACGGCATATTAAATACAAGCAGGACCTTGCTTTCCGCATTTATTGATCCATAAAGATTTATAACAAGCATTTCAAGCAGTTCTTTTTTTGTTTTATTATTTAAAACCGGCTGGTTAACCCATATACCTGCTTCGGAGCTAAATACCTCATCTATTATTTTTAATCCATAGTTTTTTAATGCGCTGCCTGATTGCGTTATTTCAAGCCCTATATCTGCGCTCTTGTTTTTAATTTTTGCTTCTGTCTTTCCCCATGTTTCGTATATCAATATCCCTTTTTCTATTTTTGGCGGAGTTTTATACTTCTGCACAGACCATGTTGCCGCAAAATCATTAAGTCCAATAGATATTAATTTATTTTTTATCCAATTGAGCGCCATATACGGAAGCTCGGAAACTACAGTAATTATTTTTTTATCTTTATTAAAAAAGTTTTTTAAAAAATCTTCTGTGCTATTTTCTTTGGTAACATCATCAACAATACCTACAAGCCGGACATTTCCTCTTTTTAAAGAGAGAATTTTTTTAAGATTAATATCTATTTTGTATTCTATCTTTAGTTCGAGTTTTCTTTCTTCTATCCAGTCATCACCTGCAATAGCAACATCAAGTTCATTAAGCGAAAGCTGAGTACCGAATTCCTGCGGCCTCCCATCCCATCCAAAGAGAAATTTTACTGTTGAAAAAGAGGTTGGCTCTCCTGCTTCATATCCCTTTGCTGTAAATCCCG
>WRFK01000157.1 GCA_009778835.1 Spirochaetaceae bacterium | reverse complement strand
TCTTCCGCTTTCGTTTTTCTTGTCTTTTGTTTTTCTTTTACTGACATTTGAAACCTCCCAAATAAAGCTAAATACAATAATTAACATGCAATATTTGTGCCAAGTGCCAATAATATTTATTTCCTTATAATATATGGAGTTATTTATACTGATAAAAATTACAATTTTCTTTTTTTTTATAAGTGTGTCAAAAGTATGCAAAACCTAATATTCAATCATTTTTATGGTATATAATGACCCATTCTTTTTTTAAATTTTGCCATAATCTTTATTGACCATTATCATTAAGATTCGTATATTTTTTTAATCGATATTTAATAATAAATAATTTTAAATACCATAATATTCAGGAGGAGAAAATGAAAATCACACCATTAGGCGATAGGGTATTAATAAAAATCGCAGAGTCCGAAGAAAAAACAAAAGGAGGGCTCTTTATACCACAGACTGCTCAGGAAAAAACACAGACAGGTAGTGTTGCAGCAATTGGTGATGATAAAGATGCTATTAAAGTAAAAGTTGGACAGCAAGTAATGTATGATAAATATTCCGGAACTTCCATAAAAATTGATGGAGTGGAACACCTGATCGTAAAAGCAGGTGATATTATTGCAATAGTTGGCTAACTGAAGCCCTAAGTCATTGCTAGTGTAACGAAGCAATCAGTCCATTGCGAGCGTAGCAAAGCAATCCAGTCATTAAATCAAAAAGGCTGCTTAAACAAGCAGCCTTTTTTTACTACCTCTTGCTAAACAAGAAATCCTCTACTTTGCTTTCAATATTCTTGCTTTCTGAATAATAAGTTAAAGTTTCAGGAAGAGATGATAAAAATATTTGTCCGTATGATTTTTTTATTATTCTATTATCTGTAATTATAACAACTCCAAAATCATCTTTTCTTCTCATAAGACGGCCAAATCCCTGTTTTAGTTTTATTACAGCTTCCGGGAGCAGATAATCCATAAAAGAGTTCCCCCCCTCTTTTTCGATTTTCTCGATCCTTGATTTTATTACAGGATCAGAAGGGACCTTAAACGGTAACCTGCATATAATAAGCATTTTGAGTGTTTCACCTGGGCTGTCTATCCCTTCCCAAAACGAATCTGTTGCAAGCAAAATACTTTTTATATCTTCATTAAATATTTTTTGAATTTTAAATCTGTCAAATTCACCCTGCCTGAGAATCGTGATCCCTGTTTTAGTTATATCTTCTTTAATTGCATTATAAACTTCCATAAGCATGGAATACGAAGTAAACAGAATAAGCGCGCCACCATCTGCTGTAATAACCATATTTTTAATAAATACAGAAAGCTCTTCTGTATATAAGCTGTCGGATGGATCTCTTAAATCTGTGGGAACAGTTAGCATAACCTGTCTTGGATAATCAAATGGAGATGTAAATATTTTTTCTGTAATTTTTCTTTCTATATTTTGAATACCAATTCTTTTTTTCCAGAATTCAAAATCTCCTTTTATAGTCAATGTTGCAGATGTGAAAATAATTGTTTTAAGGTTTTCATATAAAGTTTCCTTTAAGATATGACTTACATCAAGCGGTGTTAGTATAAAAGAGATGTTTTTACCTTTCTCTATCCAGCTTACATATTCTTCTTTTTCATCGTTCAGGTTTCCGGAGTGCCCATGAAGTTGAGCTGACGTCCGCTTATTTCTTTTTCAGCTATCAGATTTTCAGAGGTTGATATCAGGTCTTTAATTTTTAATTTGATCAGTAATAGCTCATATACTCTGGAATCATCTTCCGGAGTTATTTTTATATTTTGGGAAAGTTCATCAAGCACAAGATATATCTCTGAAAGTTTTTCTTTAAATAATGAAAAGAGTTTTAATAGATTATCAAACTCGCTTTTTTTCTCAATCTTTAAATTTTGTTTATCTGCAAGCAAGTTTTCTGCTTCTTTTTCCAGATTGTCATAAGCTTCAATTATTGCCGAGACTATTTCCGGGATTGTCGTTACTTTTTTCTTATTACTCCCTGAATTCTCAACAAGAAAATTATATATTCCAAATACCCTGTTTTTATACCTGCTATAAAGTTTTCTGAAACTTTTTATTATATACCCCTTGGAAAGAGTCCTGGAAAAATAGGAAGTAGCTGCTGATTCAAGATTATGCGCTTCATCAATTATAACATGCCTGAATAAAGGGAGAACTGCAGTCCCATTAAAACCTGCTCCCATATTTCTTGCAGATAAATCAGAAAGAAGAAGATGATGGTTTACAACTATAATCGATGCTGTAGCAGCATTTTTTCTTGCTTTTATAACAAAACATTTTTCCCTGTAAGTGCAATATAATCCAAGACAATAATCAGAATCTGAGCATATATCGCTCCATGTGGAGTAATCTACATTTACCGGTAGATCTGACTTATCTCCTGTTTCTGTAGCAGAAACCCAATCTCTAATAGCTCCTATTATTCCATTGTCTTCAACAGTATTAAAAAGGGAATTTTCATTTATAAATTCATAATATTTTCTAAGGCAAAGGTAATTTGATCTTCCTTTAACCAGCGCGCTTTTTATATCTGTATTAAGTATTTTTTTTACAAGAGGTATATCTTTTTCAAGAAGCTGATGCTGAAGATTTATTGTGTTTGTTGAGATAACAACTCTCTCTTCATTATTTATGGCCCACTGAAATGACGGCAAAAGGTAAGCAAGAGATTTTCCAACACCTGTCCCTGCTTCTGCAATTATCATGCTTTCATTATTAAAACTTTCCGCAATATCTTTAAGCATCTCAACCTGTGATTCTCTTGTTTCATAATATTCAAATAATTTGGAAAACTGTCCATTGGGCAAAAGATTTTCAGCAAGAGTTTCTGTATCAATAGGTTCTCTTTTTTTACTTACTATAGGTTCTGCTACAACATATATATTTTCTGCATTGTTATCTATAATAAAAAAACCTATCCCCTGCTTCCCAAGCATTGATGCTATGTTTATATCAGCATTGCTTGGTTTTAAATATCCGCCCGGATGGTTATGGATTATGACATCACCTTTTTCCATAAATGCTTCAAGCGCAGGTACAGCAGATTCATTTCCTCTTGCCGCAACAATAATGGTGTCTACAAAACCATCAGTGTTAAGTGTGCCGCAAAACATTACTTCATTCTGTCCTGCATCGCTTATTGCATTTTTTATTATTTCAAGCGCATTTTGAGTTATTCTTGAAGAAGCAATTGAAGAATCCATTTGTGTATTAGTTGTTCTCCATAATCAGGATTAGATACCGGCTTCCCACATGTTGGGGATAAAATTAGCCAATATGACTTTAATAAAACAGATATGACATCCTACTCCGATAAGATGTCAATAAGTTTTAGTATAAGCGAAGTAAGTTCTTTTTCAGCTTTTTTCCCTGCTTCTACTACTTCGCCATGATCAAGTTTTTTATCACTTATTCCTGCAGCAAGATTTGTCACGCATGATATCCCAATAACTTTCATGCCAAGATAAGAGGCTGCTATAACTTCATTGACAGTAGACATCCCTACGAGATCTGCCCCAAGAGTTTTTAGCATTTTTACTTCTGCTGGAGTTTCATAAGATGGACCTTTAAGCCCTGCATATACGCCCTGTTTAATATCTGGTTTTATTTTAAGAGCTTTATCAATAAGTTCTTTTGTATAACATTCGCTCATATCGGGAAATCTTGGTCCAAGTGAATCATCATTTATCCCTATAAGAGGATTACATCCTGTTAAATTTATATGATCAGAAATAAGCACAAGTTCACCTGATTTATATGATGAATTGATTCCACCTGCAGCATTTGTTATTATAAGATTTTTTATCCCTATTCTGCTTAGAAGAAAAATGGGAAACACAACATCATCTATGGAGTGTCCTTCATAGTAATGGATCCTTCCTGCGCAAATAGCAACTTTGTCAGATATTTTTAATACTCCCGAGTGGCCTTTTACTGTAGGAGCTGGAAAATCATTGATTTTGCTAAAAGGGATCTCCTCTCCTATAAAAGAATCTTTTACTCCTGATAATCCAGAACCTAAAATAATAGCTGTTTTTGGTGAATTATTTTGAAGTTTTAATGAAAAAAAACCATTTTCTATTCTTTTATTAAAATCTCTTAACATATTTTTGCCTAGTTGATATAATATCTCATATATGCTACCAAGAATCAATTAGTCTTAAAATTTGAAAAGTAGGGATAAATATGATTGTATTAAAATTCGGTGGTACTTCGGTAAAAGATAGCTACTGGATCGATAGAACTATAGACATTACAAATAACCAGATAGATAAGGCGCCTGTTCTTGTTTCTTCTGCAATATCAAAAGTTACAGATAAACTTTTAAGTATAGGAAAATTTGCAGAAGAAAAAAATAGTGAAGGAATTGCTGAAACAATTGATAGTCTTAAAAAAATACACTTTGATATTGCCAATGAGTTTCTT
>WRFK01000156.1 GCA_009778835.1 Spirochaetaceae bacterium | reverse complement strand
GCATGACAGATTTCATCTTCTCACCTCCTATTGCAGTAAGGTTTCTGTTCATCATAATCATTCCATAAAGGAAAAGAGCAAGCCCTCCTATTAGCTTGAACACACTCCAGACATCCATTTTTTATCTCCCCATTATATTTGTTAATTTTGATTATAGCAGAATATTATATATTTTTAACAATTTTTTAAATTAATTTATAATTTAATATTTTTTAAAATAAAATTTCAATAACTATTTATATAATTTGACTAATTATATAAAAAAATTGGGAATACATTGGTCGAAATCGGTATGGGGAATATTAGAGGAAGAAAAAAGGGCTTCCTTATTGGATAGCCCCTTATATTAAAACTAAATTAACCTACACATGTTTCTTTGTAAGCCAAATTATCCTGTTTGCAATATAAACAACACGATCATTTATTCTTGCATAGTAGTTAATTACATCAAGATGCACAGATGATGTATCTATCGATCCCCTAAGCCCTTTATGGAGCCTCTCAATATGCAAGAGCTGGTATTTTCTCTCATCAATATCTGAATGTGCTTCTGTTATTTCTTTTGCAAGAACTGCATTTTCTTCTCTGAGAGCTTTTATCATTCTATCAATATTATCCATTACCTTTCCATGTAGTTCTGCAAGTTCATTACTACCCTGCTCTGAAAATGACAAATTAAGACTTATCATCTTTTTTGCCATAGCCATAAGGTTCTTATCAATAATATCTCCTATAGATTCAAGTTCTTTTTCTATATTCAGATAGTTCATGCTTCTCTTTGTTTCTCCTTCATCAAGTCCTTTTCCCGATATTTTTGCCAAAAAGATAATTATGGCTTTATGAAGGATATCGACTTTTGAGTCTGTGTTACAAATTTCATATATTAATTTTATATCCTTAGTCTTAAATGCCAGATCGACTTTTTCAAACATACTTCTTACAAGATCAGCACCAATAAGAATTTCTTTTTTTGCCATTTCAAGAGCTATATCAACATTTTCGTCTACAAGCTTTTCCTGCAAATATTTTACACTAAAAGGTTTTTCCCTCTCTCTTGGAGGTAATATTTTTTCGAACAGGGATATAAGTCCGGTAAGGAACTTAGGGATGCCAAAAAATATTACAGCTTTAATTAAAGGAACCAACATAAAACCTACTGCGATTTGTCTTGCAGGGTCATCTGTACGAAATACTGTTGTAGTAACCAATTTTGTAAGCCATATAAAAACTCTTTCTCCTTCGGGAGTATATATAATCAAAAGTATAAAAGCAAAAATTCCACCTGCTGTCTGGGAGAAGACATGCCAAAATGCGGTTCTTTTAGCTTCCCAGTTTAATGCAAAACCAGCCATAACTACTGTAATAACTGTTCCTACTGTTGCTCCAACATTTATGGGTATGGCTTGTTCAAGTGTTATAGCGCCTGTCCCAACCATAGCTACTGTAAGACCGCATACTGCACCGGATGAGTGGATCGTCCCTGCAAATACAGCTCCAAAAATAATACCAAGAATAGGGATTTCGATTTTTGCCATAAAGTCAAGGAAAAGCAAAGATGCTCTTAAAGGCTTAACAGATTCGGTCATCATCCCCAATCCCAAAAAAAGAAGCCCAAGCCCCAAAACAACATACGCTATATTAACAACTTTCTGTTTTTTAATTATCAGAGAAACAGATAAACCAATTGCGACAAGAATAGGGGCAAGTTGCTTAACTGCCGGCAAAGCTATAATGTGCGGTAAAAAAGATGAACCTAACTCTGCCCCCATTGTAACAGCAATACTTTGATAAAAAGTCATTAACCCTGCGCTTACAAGCGTTGCTTCAAGCACTGTAGTAGCTGACGATGATTGATTGATTATTGTAATGCCAAGACCTGTCAGATAACCTCTTGGTCTGCTTTTTGTCAAGGAGAGCATTACGGACTTCATTTTCTCACCTGCTATTGCTGTGAGGTTTTTGTTCATTAGTATTATTCCGTAAATAAAGATTGCAAGTCCGCCTATCATACTAAAAACATTCCAAATACTCATTTCATATCTCTCCTATATGTTTTTTTCATTACAGATATTCATCAAGCAACGTTAGAAATTTCTCTTGCAAGCCAGACTACGCTCTTTGCAATATGAACTATATGTTTATTTATTCTTGCATAATAGTTAATTACATTAAGATGCATAGGTGATGTATCTATCGATACTTTAAGCTCTTTGTGAAGCCTCTCAATATGTGAAAGCTGATATTTATTCTCATCAATATTTGAGTATGCTCCTGCTATTTCTTTTGCAAGTTCAATATTTTCTTCCCCAAGAACTTTTATCATTCTATTGATATTATTCATTACCTTTTCATGAAGCTCTGCAAGCTCTTTGCTTCCCTGCTCTGAAAATGACAAGTTAAGACCTATCATATTTTTCGCGGTAATCATAAGATTTCTATCAATAACATCTCCGATAGATTCGAGTTCTTTTTCTATATACAGATAGTTCATGCTTCTCTTTGCTTCTCCCTGGCCAAGTTCTTTGCCAGATATTTTTGCCAAAAAGATAATTATGGCTTTATGAAGGTGGTCAACTTTTAAATCTGCTTCGCAAATTTCATCTATTAACCTGATGTCCTTATTTTTTAATGCGAGATCGACTTTTTCGAACATGCTTTTTACAAGCTCAGCAGTAACAAGGATCTCTTTTTTTGCCATTTCAAGAGCTATATCAACACTTCCGTTCACAAGCTTTTCCTGTAAATATTTTACGCTAAAAGGTTTTTCGCTTACTCTTGGAGGGAATGCTTTTTCAAACAGCGCAACAATTGCATCAAGGAATTTCGGAATCCCAAATAAGAGGACATGGTTGATTATTGGCATAAGTGAAAAACCAACGGCAATTTGCCTTCCAATGTTATCGGTGCGGAATACTATCGCAGTAAGTTCTCTTGTGAGCCAGATAAAAAATCTTTCCCCTTCCGGAGTACGTATCATTAAAAGTACATAAACCCATATAACGCCTATTGTCTGGAACAATACGTGGATATATGCGGATCTTTTAGCATCCCAGTTTAACGGAATGCTTCCAAGAATCGCGGTAAGACATGTTCCTACTGCTGCTCCAAGGTTTAAGGGTATGGCTTGTTCAAGAGTTATAGTGCCTGACATTGCCATCGCGATCGTAATACCGCAGATTGCGCCTGATGACTGGAATAACATAGTAAACACAATTCCCAGAAGTATACCAAGAATTGGGACTTCAACTCTTTTCATAAACTCAAGGAAATATGGGTATTCTCTTAAAGGGTAAAGAGCTGCGGACATCATTTCCATTCCCAGAAAAAGAAGGCCAATCCCTAAAACAATAAGGGCAACATTAATGCTTTTTTGCTTTTTAATCCTGGATGAGATGAAAAATCCGACTGCTATCAAAAAAGGCGCTAATTTTGTAACTGATGGAAGAGCTATAATGTGAGGCAGAAAAGTTGAGCCCAGCTCTGCTCCCAGTGTAACAGCAACACTTTGATAAAAAGTCATTAATCCTGCGCCAACAAGCGCTGCTTCAAGAACCGTAGTAGCTGATGAAGACTGATTAATCATTGTAATGCCAAGGCCGGTAGCATAACCTCTTGGTCTGCTTTTTGTCAGCGTGAGCATTACGGATTTCATTTTCTCACCTGCTATTGCAGTAAGGTTTTTATTCATTACTATAATTCCATAAAGGAAAAGAGTAAGACCACCTATAAGACTAAAAATATTTAAGATATTCAT
The DNA here is from genome assembly GCA_009778835.1 of Spirochaetaceae bacterium. GTDB lineage: Bacteria > Spirochaetota > Spirochaetia > CADAEX01 > CADAEX01 > WQTU01. The sequence goes on along the minus strand of WRFK01000156.1, from coordinate 698 downwards.
TTCATACCTCCGCCTATTTTTATTACCAGTTTCCGCTTGTTGAAAAACTTCCAACAATTTTTTCCGGCTGGCCTACTTTATATATGCAAGAAATATGCCAAGTCTTATAAAATTTGCCAAAAAACAGCGCTAAATAGTAAATACTTATACTATAAGGAGTTAGGGTGAGTTTTTAATAAGATTATTTTAATAAATAGAAATGATTTTTTTAAAAAACAGAAAAAGCGTAAAGTTATTTATCACTGCTGATAAATGACTTTACAAAATCAATTTTGCTTTAATCTGTCTCTTTTGAATCTGAATTCATTTTCTTTGCAAGAGTGACTCTGCTTATACCGAGCAGTTCTGCCATTGCAGTTTTATTGAAATTCTGCTCTTTTGCAATTTTCTCAATCATGAGTTTTTCAAGTTTTTCATAAAGCAATGGGAGCAGGTTTTTTGAATCCTTGTTTTCCATGCAGAATTCGTCAATAACTCTTGAAAGAGTATCTTCGCCTGAGGGTTTAGAAACCAGAACAGGCATATCTATATTGGTTATTGCAGATCCTTTTGCATTTATACACATGCTTGTGATCCAATTCTCAAGTTCCCGCACATTTCCGGGCCATTCATAATTCATAAATTTGTCATTTATTTCTTTGGGTAACGATGTGAAACTTTTATTGATTTTTTTTGAAATTTTCTGAATAAAAAAATCT
>WRFK01000155.1 GCA_009778835.1 Spirochaetaceae bacterium | reverse complement strand
TTTCATCTATATCTCTGCGATAGTTTTCATCAAGATGTTGGATAGTATATATATAACCTGCAAGCGGTTCGTTATCAGATGGTCTCCAGTTTATTCTAAAGCTATTTGCCAATAAAAATCCTGCGTCATCGGTTTCAAGATTTTCAATTACAACTTTTTCAGGCGGCTGCGTATCTCTGTATATGGGCATTACGGCAGGTTTAGACCAGTTGCCGGCATAATCTGTTGCAACCAGATATATATACCATTGCCCATCATCTTTAACAGTTACTTCTCCCCTTAGCTGCCGCGCAGTATTCATTATTCTTCTGGGAGGCTCGCCGTTAGGGTTTCTTCCAACCGAATAACTAAACCCCGCTATACCCGAAGAATCTTCGGGAAGATTCCATGAAAAAGTATATCTGTCAAACGATGTTCTTTTGTTAACTACAAAATTAAGCGGTGTAATCACAGGAGTATCAACTGTTGTATCAGGAGCGATCATTATTATTCTGGAAACAGATCCAAGTCTGTTTTCCCAGAAAATATACATTGTATCTCCGGCCTCTATCATCTGTCCAAATGTTGAATTCCCTCTCATTGCAGAAAGATCTCTTTCCCGCCAGAGTATGCCATTAAAATCAGCAAAAATTATGCTGTTATCTCCCATACGGTTGTCAAACCATGTAAGAACAGTTGTTCCCATATAAGAAGCAACCCTGGGATAATTACAGCTTCTGTTCTCTCTTGATATTCTTTCGGCAGGCACAATAAGATTGCCGGAAAGATCGAGCTGGGCATAATAGATTTGAGGATTAGCATCGCTTATATTTCTTCTTTCCCAGGCAAGCTTTATTGTATTGCCTGAAATTATAAAATTTGGCCGTTGATTATCAAATTCACTGGCCTCCAGCACTCTTCCGGAAACAGTTTCGCTAAAATCTGTAATTCTTTTTGAATTGCTCCAGGTTCTTCCGCCATCGGTGCTTCTTTTAAAATATAACTGATATGTCGATCGCCTTAGTACTAAAAAAGACTGAAATATAACATACTCAACCCCATTTCTTGATATAAAGTGAGGAAGAAAATTAAGCGCAAGATTGGATTCCTGAACAAGCTGCACAAATTCGCCCCATCTTTGGCCATCACTTGACAGAGAATAGGATATTGAAAGATTAGTTCCAACCTCTTTTGTTACAAACATTATAAATGATCCGTCTTCTTTTATAAATAACCTTGGTCCTACAGCCATTGCAAAAGAGGTTTGATGCGTTACATAGCTAAAGGTATTTCCAATATCCAATGACGAGTAAATTCTTACGCTGTTGGCGCTTACTGAAACAGCTACATATATATTCCCGTTATTTTTTACAGCAAGCGAACAGATTGAAACTTCATCGCCTGCATAATTAAAAGGGCCTGCAAACCTTTCGTTCTTAACCCACTCCACACCATCTCTGGTTGTGGCAATAGATAAAAATACAACGCCTCTGTTTTCATCCTGTTTTACAAACTCATGCCATACTACGGCTGTATTTCCGCCGCCATATGCAGTGCTATGAAACCTTCCATTTGCAGGAACAATAACTTTTTGAGAATCCCAATAGATATCATCAGAAAATAATAATGCGGGAATAAAAAATAAAAAGATTATAATAAGAGGTAATATGTAGTTATGAAATCTCGGCATCCGCGGCGCACTCTGTTCTGTTGCGCATGACTGCTGTGCGACATCCATATTGTAATCCCGCTTATATGAAATCATATTCTTGCTTCTATTCTCCTTTTAAGCTCAAGGAGAGGTGTATAGTTTCTGTTTCTTGGATCCTGAAGCAATCTTTCAACAATTGTAAGAGAGACATAAAAATTTCCATTTACAAATTCCTGCTCTGCACGTCTGTACTGCTGTTCTGCGTCATTTGAAAGCACAAAGGTTGCTCTCCCTCCCATTTCTGTCTGCACTCTGTCTTTAAGAGTTGTAATTCTGGTATCATCCGGGTTTAATTCAAATGCTCTGTTAAGATATGCAAGCGCTGTAGGAAAGTTACTTCTTACATTACTTGAAACAATTGTAAATGCCCTTTGATACAGGGTTTCAGCTTCCCTTATTTTTGCAGGATCAGGAGGAGCAGTTCTCATGCCAAGCCTGATTTCGGTCCTGTAAATTACCTGAGTCATTCCGGAATAGTTAGGATTTATAACTCTTAGGTCATTAAGTATTATATATGCTTCCGCAGGGTTTATATCAATCATTTGTACCGCAAAATCATACCTTTCTCTAAACATTGCATTAAAACTTGGCAAGTCTTTAAGCTGCAAAATTCTTAGCGAAAGAATACTTGCTTCCTGATTTAAAGGAAAAGGTATAGTTACAAAACGAAGTTTATCTTCTGCCTGATTAAGATAAGTTAACATTTCCGCTCTGTTGCCGCTCTGGTTTGCCGAAACAGCATTAAGATAATCGCTTCTGGCAAGATTCAATATTTGAGTCATTTCATTGTAAAGAGGATCTGTTTCCGCAATAACCCTTCCAGTCCTGACAGACAAAGCTGTCTGAACAAGCCCCAGCCAGAACTCAAGCTCTGTGTTATTATCTTCATAGTTTACAGTCTTCCATAATGTTTGTGAACTTAAAAGAAGGTTTTCGGCATCTCCAAATCTTTCTCTTGCATAAAGATCTTTTGCTTCGTTAAGATTTTTTCTTACTGCCTCAATTACAAAAGTTGTTTGCTTGCTTAATATTTCATCTGATAATGCAAATCTTTCCCTGTCACTGCTTGTTCTAAGTTCTGTATCTTCATTCAAGTTAAGTGAATTAACATAGCTCTCGCCTGCCTGCTCTAAATTCTGGCGCGCTGCGTCAAAATTATTTCTGGCAAGGTTAGCTCTTGCTTCCGAAATATATCTGTTACCCTGATTTCTATAGACTTCAGAACGGGTAAGAAGCTCCTGCGAAGTCTGCATATATCTGTTTATTTCAACACGCAAATTTGCAATAGTTGCCAAATCATTATTAACAGATTCACTGCTTTCCCTTACAGCAGGATATGATGAAAACTCTCTGCCATCTTCGGAAATCATTCCTAAAACGCTTTTTAGATCATTTTCAGTGCCTGTAAGTCCTGTCAAGGTTCTTGTAAAAATATCCATAGCTCTTTGATGATACCGCGCAACAACAGTGTAGGAACCATCTCCCTGGCCAATTGTAAGAGGAATACCATCAACCATTTCAAATCCCGATTTTGCGTCTGATTCCTGAGACCGAAGCCTTGTTGATATTGGCAAATAAGAAAGATCTATTCCTGCCCTGATAATTGAAACTGCAAGCAAATTAAATCTTGTTTCATATTCTCCAAAAAGATTTTTCATCTCTGTAGAAAGATTTAGCGCAGTATCCACAGAAAAAGCTGCTTCTTTTAACCTTAACATAGATTCTTCATTTTCTTTCCACGCTGTTTGATTTATTGAAATCATTCCATTATCTGTCAGCACCTGATTCCTGTAGTTAACAATATTATTAAAAACTGTTTCTCTCGGATAGTTATTCTCAACTACAGTCATCCTCTGCATAATTTGAGATAATAATAAATAATCATTGCTTGCTTTTATTTTCTTTTCTGATTCATAATACTGGGGTATATAATTTGATAATCTATTCAATGACCTTCCAAAGGCATCAAACCCTTCAGCCGGGCTTATGCTATACCCTTTTAAAGAGATAAGATTATTTTCGATTTCGCTATAATTTTTTGCAATGTCAAAACTAATTTCAGCATTGCGGTATTGTCTTTCATTAAATTGCGTTTTTCCTCTGTTAAAAAACATATCTGAACGCAAAGCAAGAAGAGCTGCATTTTCATCAATCACGTTATTCCATATATAATCAACAGCAGCTAAAATTCCTTCCTCTGTAGCAGTTGTGCCTCTACCTCTTACAACTTTATTAACTGTAGAGAGAAAGGGGATATCATACTCGCCGGGCCTAAGTAATTCGTTTTTTCTCTTATCAGAAGCAGCTGCCACAGCAGACATTTCTTCCCGTATTACAGCCATTCTTGCTATAAGATTAATAAAGTCATCATATTCTCTGCTGTTTAATACAGACTGGATTTCTCTTGATGATTCTCTTGTAGCCCTTTGCGCTGCTTGCGGATAAAAACTTTGATATGTCAATAATGTGTCTATTATTTCTTTTGACGCAACAGCTATATTATCTGCTTCATGTATTATATCTTCAGAATACTCTTCTGCGAATATTTCCCTGTGAAGCCCTATAGCCTCTTTATATAATGCAATTGCTTCCCAATACTTTTCTTCATGAATGAGCGCCAAAGCCCTGTTCATTATATCCCTGAACTGGTTGTCATTGTATCTGAATATAATCGTAAGTCTTGCTGTTCCCAATAAATCAAGAACCAACTGGTCGGGCGTAGAATCCATTGCCTGTATATCATTAATCAGCTTATAGCCTTCTGCTATGTCCCTGTCTGTAAAGTCTTCTTTTCTAAGAAG
>WRFK01000154.1 GCA_009778835.1 Spirochaetaceae bacterium | reverse complement strand
TTATATGCCTTGCGAATGATTTAATTCAACTGAATGAAAAGAGCTTTATTATTCCGCTTTGGGCGATATAGGAACACCGAAGCTGTACAACACTATACCCTGAATCTTCCGACAGGTGCAGCAAACTGTAATGTTTTATTCTCTTAATCTATTTTAAAAGCGCAAGGGCGACAAAGACCCTTGGTGCCCGGTCTTCTCTGCAGTGATTCCATAGAGACAATGAACCAGAAAACGCCTCACATGGAGGTGCAAAGGCATGGAGAGGTTTTGGGTGGGGTCTTGGGGGTACCGCAAACACTGGTGGTTGGTTTAACTGAAAGGCAGACAGCGAATGCGTCGCCATAATGGATTGGGGCGCTAGCTTAAGCTGGCTGGCTTTCGGCTAAACAATTCTGCTTTGGGGTATCATCAGCATACCTTCCGTAAGACATCAGTATATCAGTATAGTATACTTATCATTTTTCCTCATTTTTCATCCATATATTGCAAAATCACTTACTATTCAGGTCAATTATGCTATACTTTATAACAATTATTGTCTGTTCACAAAGTCGGTTATGGACAGACTATGATTATTGACTTAACATATTTTTGTAATGTTAGTATAGATGATATTTACTATATAATCAGGTGGACGCGTGTTTTTAAAGAGCATAGAACTTTTTGGCTTTAAGTCATTTGCAGATAGAAGTAAAATAGATTTTGTAGATGGTATAACAGCTTTATTAGGGCCCAATGGGTGCGGTAAAAGTAATATTGTAGATGCAATCAAGTGGGTTTTAGGCGAACAGTCAACAAAAACCCTCCGCGCCGAAAAAATGGAAGATGTAATATTTAATGGTACTGATGCAAGAAAAGCTCTCAATGTTGCAGAAGTTACACTGATCTTTTCCAATGATTCAGGAATGCTTAACCTTGATATGCCTGAAATTTCAATAAAAAGAAGATTATACCGCTCAGGCGAAAGCGAATACTATGTAAATAACACTCTTGTAAAGTTAAAAGAACTTCGTGAGCTGTTTTTTGATACAGGGGTAGGGAAATCAGCATATTCGATAATGGAGCAGGGGAGAATAGACCAGGTTATATCAAACAAGCCGGAAGAGAGACGATTTATTTTTGAAGAAGCTGCAGGAATTACCCGCTATAAAATACGAAGCGCAGAAGCAGAAAGAAAGCTTGAAAAAACAGAAGAAAACATGAGGCAGGTTGAAACCATAATAAGCGAAGTCAAAAAAAGCTATGACTCTCTTAAAATACAATCTGCAAAAACAGAAAAATACAGAAAATTAAAAGATGAACTTTTTTATAATGAGCTTGATATACAGCTTTTAAGACTTAAAGGATTTCTTGACTCCAAAGATAAAGTCGAAGAAGGGATGAAGTCTTTTGAAGGGAAAAAAACAAATATAGAAAAAGAAATATCTGCAATAAATGAGTTTCTAAAAGAAAATACCGGTCTTGTTAATTCAATGGAAAATGAACTTATTGAAAAGCAGAAAAAATTATACGGCATAGGGCTCGAGAAAGACAACAAGAAGAGCCAGCTTAGAATGTATGAGGACAGAAAAAAAGAGATTGAAAGGCAGATAGAATCATGCACTCTGCGCGACAAAGCGCTAAAAGAGAGAATCTTTTCCATTAAAGAGCAAATCACAGATAAAGAAAATCTTTTAAAAGAAATCGACAAAAGGCTTTCCGAAGTAAAAGATAATATCTCATCTTTCAATGAAAAAATAAAAAATTCCAGTCAAAAAATAAATGAAAATGAAAAAATAATTTTTGAAAGCGAAGAAGATATAAAAGAATCTGAAAAAAAACAGCAAGTGCTTCAGGATGATCTTCGCAATATTACGGAAGATATTGTAAAGCAGCTTGATAAATCTCTTAAAGATACAGGCTATTCCCATGCAGAAAGAAAAAATGCAGAAGAAAGTGTAATAAAAAGTATCGAAGAAATAAAAATTGTTCTTGAAGGAAGAATAAAAATATTAAATGACAGTATTACTCTTAATGTTACAGATACAAAAGAATATATAAAACTTGCAAAAACAGCGCGCATTGCTTTGGAAGAAAGTTTTGAAAAACTAAATGCAGTAAAAGCAAACTTTGATATATACAGTAAATCTGTCCCTGCCATTATAGATGAATTTCTTGCGCCTGAAGGTATCATGACCAAAAAACGGAGCATAGATAACGAGATAATTATTATTTATAACAAAATCTCCAGCCTTAGGGAAAAAATAAAAAAACTTCAGCAGGAAAACAGGGAACTTACTGTTTTAATCGAATCTTACAGGACTTCGCTTGAAGAGTTAAAAGTTGAACAGGTAAAAATGAAAACTCAGCAGGTAGCTTTCAATGATTCAATAAAATCATTGGCAAGAAATATTGAAGATTATGAAAAGCAGATAAAAGAAAATAATCTTGAAGCTGAAAACTGTAATATAAGAATAGCAGATATAATTGTAAAAAGTGAGTCCATGAAAAATGAAGAAAAAGAACTTCTTGATACAGAAAAAAATCTTCTCAAAGAGCTATCTGTTCTTGAATCCGGAATTTCCAAGAAGAACAGTGATCTTTTAACAAAAGAAAATCAGTCAAAAACAAAAAAACTTGATCTTGAAAAACATTTGGGAAATATAGAGAAATCCCAGATGGAAAAAGTAATGCTTGAAACAGAAATAAAAAATATATATGACAATTTCAGGGAGAATTATTCGCGCGACCTTTCCGAATATGAATCAAGAATTTTTGAAATAAGAACACCATTAAAAGATTTAAGAGATAAATTAAGGGATATTAAAGAAGAGATAAGAGTCATGGGACAGATAAATCTTATGGCTCCGGAAGAATTTGCAGAAGTACAGGAGCGGTATAATTTTCTTAAAACACAGATGGACGACCTTACCAAAGCAAGAGAAGATCTTAAAAAAGTTACAAAAGAGATAAAAATAGAATCTGAACAACTTTTTCTTGAAGCATTTGACCAGATTAAAAAGAATTTTTATGTAATTTTCAGAAGACTGTTTGGCGGAGGCAGGGCAGAACTAAAACTTGTAGATGATTCCAATATTCTTACATCAGGTATCGACATTCTTGTTCAGCCGCCAGGGAAAAAACTTGAAAACATTACGTTACTTTCAGGCGGGGAGAGAGCGCTAACAGGAGTTGCGTTATTTTTTGCGACATTTATGGTAAAGCCTTCTCCTTTCTGTATTCTTGATGAGATCGATGCAGCTCTTGATGAAGCAAACGTTGGAAAATTTGTAAATATTCTTACTGAATTTGGAAATAACTCCCAGTTTGTTGTTATTACCCATAATAAAAAAACTGTTACAGGGGCAAAAACATTTTTGGGAGTAACAATGGAAGAATCAGGGGTTTCAAGAATAATCTCTTTCAGGGTGAATAAAGATGGCACAAGCGAGGAGGTTAGCTAGAGGTTATTAACCAAGAGGCTGCCTCGATAAGAGCTATACTGATAAAGGTTAACTTTGTAAAGAGAGATCCAAATAGTGGATAACGGTGTTGGAGGGCATCTGGCAAGGGGTGTCCGGCATGGAGAGTTTTTTATGGTTATAAAAGATTTTATAGAAAAAATAAATCCCAGGAATAATAAAATAGTTTTATTTTCCATGCTCGCATTAATACTTATTATTATTTTAATTATTATGCTTAATCTTTTAATTAATGTTCTTACAAATAAAAAAGAGATTATTCCTGTTGAAAAAAGACAGAATAATAAAATTTTTGTATTTACACCTGATGCGAATGACCTTAAAATTCCTTCAAACTATTTAAAAGATCCTGAATTTACCTGGCGTTCTTTTAGGACAACTCCGGGTAAATGGGATAAAGAAGGGATAGAAAGATTTTGGAAAGATCCAGCAGATGTTATAATAGAAGCCTATTCAGAAGAGAATAGAAAACATATAAAAAATATACTTGGAGGTGTGCCTTGATTAAGATGTTCACTAAAATAGTTCTTAAATTGGCAATAATTTTTATACTTTTTTCATGTACCACATTAGCATGGGAGCCGGAAAATGCAAGGACCGGCGCTCCACAACAAAAAGCGCCACAGCAAAAAGCTCCGCAGGCAAAAGCGCCGCAAGCGAAAACCCCGCAAACAGAGACTCCAAAAACAGAAGCTCCACAAACCGATACTACACAACCAAGAATAATATATTCTAATGTTCAGGCAACAACAGATTCGGAAGCAGAAGCCAGAGCAAAAGCAGAGGCAGAAGCTAAGGAAAGAGCAGACGCAGAGGCAAGAGAAAAGGCAGCAGCAGAAGCCAGAGCAAAAGCTGAGGCAGAAGCTAAGGAAAGAGCAGACGCAGAGGCCAGAGAAAAGGCAGCAGCAGAGGCTAAGGAAAGAGCAGACGCAGAGGCAAGAGAAAAAGCAGCAGCAGAAGCTAAAGAAAGAGCAGACGCAGAGGCCAGAGAAAAGGCAGCAGCAGAGGCTAAGGAAAGAGCAGACGCAGAGGC
>WRFK01000153.1 GCA_009778835.1 Spirochaetaceae bacterium | reverse complement strand
TTTCAAAAGTTTTAAATGGAACTCCGTCAAGCTCAACAAGAGCTTTCTTTATAACAGGTTTCAATTTACCTTTTCTTTCTTCAATAGTCATAAGAAGAGAAATTGGAACACCGCCCGGTACCCACTGCGAAACAGGTTTTGATAATCCTGTTATGGATGTCATATAGCCTGTTAATCCGGATGCAATAAGTACCGATGCACAATAACCAAGCGAGTAACAATAATCAGCATCAAAGTTTGAAGGGAAAGCGCATCTTCCTTCATAACCAAAAAAGTGGCTCTGGCTGCTGAATTTTCCTTTGTACGCTCCGCTTTCTTTAAGTTCCTTAAGTTTTTTCTCAACCATGGATACAACTAACTTTTCTGTTTCAATTTTTGAAACCTGGACATTTCCATGAGGATCTCTGTCCATAAGAAGCTGTTCCTGTATGATTTTTGGAAGGCTTGAGAAAACCCTGGAAGCTGCTTGTGAAAGATTTTTTATAAGCCATTCAGACTGTTTATCAAATTCCTTTAGAGAAGAGAAGTGCTGTTCGTTATCTCCTAAAAGTTTATTGATTTCTTTTATAAGCGCTCCGATTTCCGGAACAAATTCTATTAAGCCTTCGGGAATTAAAACAACGCCGTAATTTTCTTTATTATTTCCCCTGTCCATTATGATTTTAGCAATATCGTTTATAATGCTTTCAAGAGACTGATTTTTATTTTTAACTTCTTCGGAAATTATCGCGCAGTTTGGCTGTGTCTGAAGCGCGCTTTCAAGAGTAATATGGGAAGCAGACCTGCCCATAAGTTTAATAAAATGCCAATATTTTCCGGCAGACATTGAATCCCTTTCAACATTTCCGATCAATTCTGAATATACTTTTACAGCAGTATCAAAACCAAAAGATGCTTCTATAAGATCTGTTTTAAGATCCCCATCTATTGTTTTAGGAACCCCAACTACTATAATATTTTCATTTTTAGCTGCAAAAAATTCAGCAAGCAGAGCAGCGTTTGTATTTGAGTCATCTCCGCCTATTACTACAAGCGCGTCAAGTTTTCTGCTTTTACAAACTTGAAGGGATTTTTCAAACTGTTCATCTGTCTCTATTTTAGTTCTGCCGGAGCCTATGAGGTCAAATCCCCCTGTATTCCGGTATTTATCAATAATTTCTTTCGTTATTTCCAATGCTTTATCATCAAGTATTCCCTGAGGGCCGCCAAGAAAACCTATTAGTTTTGAATTCTGGTTTATTTTTTTAATAGAATCAAAAATACCTGCTATAACATTGTGCCCGCCGGGAGCTTGTCCGCCGGAAAGAACAACACCAACAGAAAGCAGTTTGTTTTCGGCTTTTTCTTTTTTTTGCACAAATTTTACATATTTTTTGCCAAAAGTCTTTGGGAATATCTCTTTTAGCTTATTGCTTTCAGGATTTTCTGCACCTGAATTTACTTCTTCAAAACCAACACCCGAGATATCCTTGCTAAGGCACTCAGGGAGTTTGGGATTATATTGTCTTCTTATTTTGTCTAATACTGAATAATTTTCCATATCATTCTCCTTATTATTTATCACCCTGATATGATTCCGCACCAGCCGCAGGCCAGTATCAAAAGGAACGAACAGGGGTCGGGGCAATTATATGCACCTTTATTATAAATAAAAAATGGATGAGTCTCAAGCCTATTTTAGCTATTTTCTTTGATTATCTGTATCTTGAATATATATCATTAAGTTCGTCTTGTGTGATTTTATATTTTTTCAAAATTTCCTGTTCTGCTTCTTTTTCCACTTTTTCAATATCTTCACGGGAAGTTGCTTTTTTTAGCAAAGAATTTAATAATTTATTATGTTTTGCATAAATAGTTGCTTCTTTTTTTGTTAAAGCATTATCCCAGTCCGGCTCTTTTAAATAATTAACCATTTTTAGGGAACTATAGTCGCCTGTTTTTACTGTGGCTGCATCTGTCCATTTGCCGTTAGGCGCAAATTCAACTCTTCCAAATCTGAATCCATGCCCCAGAAGTACAGAATAATCATAGAAACCTACGGCAAGCGCATTGAAAGGGTTTTCTTTTTTAGCATATTCCAAAACTCTCAGAGAAATCTGCTCCATCTCTTTTTTTGTTGTTCCGGGATGTATTACCACATGGTATGTAAAACGCCTTGCTTTGCCTTGAGGAGAGTTATCAACACGCATGATAGTATATTGCAGATTATCTTTGCTGTAAATTTTGGTTGGTAAAAAAAATGCTGTTATAATTACAAATATAAGTAAAATAATTTTTGTAGTTTTTAACAATTTCAGTTTCCTTTATTTAATAGCAGCCCGAATTTTTGGCTTTTTCATATATTTACAGGCTCTTTAATTTCCTGGCAATTTCACTGTTCCGCAGAACACGATTTTCCATAATATAATCATGGGCTGTTTTACCTTCAATATCTTTAAGACTTGGATCAGCATTGCACTCAAGAAGATACGTGATAAGTTCGGAATTAGTGGATAGTATAGATGCTACCATAAGAGGAGTAATTCCATCTATATCTTGTTGATTGACATTTGCCCCTTTTTGAACCAATTCATGTATGATTTTTAAATCAAAATTTTCCGCTATTGCATATATCAGGGGAGTTGCTCCGTAGCTGTCCGGAGTATTTACATCTGCTCCGGCATCTAACAGTAATTTTATAAGATCGTTGCTGTTTTCTTTTTTTCTCCCTGTTGCATATATCAAAGGAGTTTGATTATCATCATTGCCAATGTTTACATCGGCGCCATATTTTATTAAAACCTCTACTGATTTAGTTGTGTTATTTAAAATCGCATAAGATAGCGGCGTTATCCCGCTGTTATTTTTTGCATTAATATTTGCGCCAAGATTAATTAAGAGTTCTATTACTTTATCGTTTTTGTTTATCTCTGCTGCATAGGCTAATGGAGTTTGGCCGGATAAATTTTTATATTCGAGGTCAGCGCCAGATTTTAAAAGAAGTTTTATTGTATCAAGAATATCATCCCGCCTGATTTCAACAGCATAAAATAACGGCGTCCAGTTTTTGGAATTGACAGCATTAAGATCTGCCCCCGACTTTATAAGAAGTTTGGGAATTTCTTTATCTTTATTTAAAAAAGAAAACATTAAAGGGGTGGAGTCGCTATGATTTTTTTCATTAACATCTGCTCCCGCTGCAATCGCATTTTTTACTTCTTTATAAGTTCCTGTGTGCACAATTTCCAGTAAAGAAATATCTGTTTTATTATTACTGGTTTGGCATGATAATAAAACAAAAGCCGGCAATAAAAATAGTTTGCATATTTGTTTGACACTGGTTTTAAACATGTTTTTTATCCTTTTATTGATAATCGCTTACTAGTTCTGCAAGAGGGTAGTAGTGATTTAGTATCTCGGAAGCTGTAAATCCATTGTGCGCCATTCCTGCTGCTCCTGTCTGGCACATACCTACGCCATGCCCCCATCCTGCGCCCGCGAAAATAAAATATTCAGGCATACCATCTTTTCCCAATTTTGGCATGATTATAAAAAGATTGCTTCTTAATCCGCCAAGCCTGCTTCTTATTGAATCATTAGCTATTATTTCGTTTCCCTTAGTCCCTTTTACAAGAACTTTTTCAACTCTGCCGCTATTGCCTCGCCCCATTGTTGTAATGTTGGTTATTGTTCCTATATCTTTTCCTATTCTTGCTTCGATTTCTTCTCTTGGAACAATAAGGCGCCATCTGTATGATGATCTGAAATAATATTTAGGCACAGAGCTGTAGGTAATGGGTTCTGATAAAATCCATCTTGTAAGTTCATCCGGAGAAGGGGGGTCTGTTTCAAATACAAGCTGTGGATCTGTTACGCCGATTATGGGAACACTCATATTCCATACGCTTTTTGCAGACTCTGTTCTTCCTGCGGAGTTAGCTGAATAAAAAGCGCTTAAATATTTATTGTCGTATTTTAAAACAATGCTTCTTGTTTTTTCAACAGCATTGGTTGTTCTTTCGTTTTCTCCGGTATAGCCTCTATAAAAAGCTGATATTATTGATCCTGATACATCATAACCTTTGTTTTTAAATTTTCCCATATTCGCAAGCGTATATGACCTTGCTGCTATAGCCTGTGCTGCAAGCGCTTCGTCCGGCCAGGTAGAAGGCATTTCTGACGGAACAACAGAGTAAAGATATTCTTCAAGAGGCAGTGTATTTATTACTGTTATTCCAAGACCGGAAACAGGAATAAATGTAAGCCTGCCCCTGTATGCCCTGTCTTCCTGTCCTGCTGTCTGGTATCCTGTGCTGTGTGAAACATCAAAAATAATTGTTGTTGTTTTTGAGGAATCTGATGTAAGGGTAAATGTTGTGCTTATTTTTGAAAGTAATTTTTCATTTTTATCATAGATCTCAACAATATTATTTTTGAATTTTAGTTTTAAAATTGAATCTTTTCCGCCATTTATGATCGATTTGTTTAAATTATCTTTTATGAAAAAATCACCGCCTGTTTTTAA
>WRFK01000152.1 GCA_009778835.1 Spirochaetaceae bacterium | reverse complement strand
TTGGTATATAACCATCTTTAACAAGCCATTTTATTACATCGATTGGTTTTCTGTGATCTGCAAGGTTAAACTGAGGCTTTTCTTCAACGCCATCTTCATCCACAGTTTTTCTTTGAGAATATCCTCCAACTCCTACGCATGAACCTGCGCTAATTTGAGATATTCCAACTTCAAGGAGTTCTTTTCTGAAATCTATGGTTTCTCTTGTTGAAAGGATCATTCCTGTGTATGGCACAGCCATTCTGATTACAGCTACAATTTTTTTCATATCTTCGTCATTAACAAGATATTTAAAATTGTTTCTATCAACTCCTTCTGCGGATAAAAGCCTGGGGAAAGATATAGTATGCGGTCCTACGCCAAAAGCTGCTTCAAGGTGTTCTGCATGCATAAGGGTTGCAATCGTTTCGTAGCGCCATTCGTAAAGCCCGTAGAGGGGGCCTATTCCAACATCATCTATCCCTGCCTGCATGGCTCTGTCCATAGCTTCTGTGTGCCATTCATAATTTTGCTTTGGGCCATTATGAACAGAGAGGTATGTTGGTTTATGGTAAGTTTCCTGAAACAATATATATGTGCCTATTTTGGCATCTTTAAGTTTTTTATAATTTTCGATAGTAGTAGCTGCAATGTCGACATTTACTCTTCTTATTGAACCATTTTTGAATTTTTCATTATAAATGGTGTCGATACACTCTAATATATAATCAATAGGACATTTTTTATCATCTTCGCCTGCTTCAAGAAGAAGTCTTTTGTGCCCCATTGCTTCAAGGGCTCTTACTTCCAGTTTAAGTTCTTCCTGAGTAAGTTGGTGTCGCCCTATTTTATTTGAACATTTATATCCGCAATATGAACAATTATTTACACAATAGTTTGAAAGATATAACGGCGCAAAAAGAACAATACGTTTGCCGTATATTTTTTCTTTTATCTTTTTTGCACTGTTATATATTCTGTTTAATATTTCATTATCTGTTACTTCAAGAAGCACTGCTGCTTCCCTGTGAGTCAATCCCTGACAGGATTCTGCTTTTTCAAGAATAAGGTCTACTCCGTTTTTTGATGCTGCAAGTTCTTTTGCTTCAGATATTGCAGATAAAATTTCTTCGTGATTTATAAACTCATTTGAATCCATAGATTTTACATTATACATATTTGCTCCTTGGTCTTGAGGTGTTTACTTTTCCACACTCTTAGTAATCATTGATTTTACGGATATGCCTGATATTCTGCCAAGTTTTCCGGTAACAGCGCTAATCTCATCATTGTTACCGTCAACAATCAATGCAATAACAGATACGCTTCGTTCCCTGTGTGGTATTCCCATTCTTCCTACGATAAGCTCTGCATATTCATGTAAAATAGCATTTACTTTGTCCACACATGAAAGATCTTCAATTACAATACCTATAATACCTATTCTTTTGTCCATATAGACCTCCTGATATAGCCCCCTCTCATTATTGGTTTTGCCGGTGCAGTCCGCTACTTTGGTCTTGATAATCGTTGGGACGAAATCCAAGACTGACTCCATGCAAAAGCAGGGGCAAAAAAAAAACCCTTTCCGGAAATTCCAGAAAGGGTGCAAAACATCAAAATTACACACATTGATGAATGCGTGGCTTTCTGCTCGGAATTCCCTTACAGTCAGTTAATTATATTAACCATGTTCTACAGGTACACGTATGTACGAGAAGAAACATTGTTTTTAGCCTTTAAAAAGGCCACCATTTTTCTAAATCTAAATAAAGATACAATAGATATTTTTTTTAGTCAATAGGCTTTTTTAATGTATAATACTAATTAATAAAAAGGTAATAAATCCTGATTTTAGGAGAAAAAATGAAAATAACGACAAGATTGATAATAAAGAATTGGCTGTTTTGCTTAATTCTCTTTATTGCATTTTCTGCTTGTAACAATAGATCTAAAAATGAAGTAAATAACACTATGTTGATTAAAATAGAAGGAACACAATTGACTTATCTTTTGCCTCCTCCTAAAACCAATGGGAATATAAGTGTAGAAAAAGCATTGGCAAACCGGCGTTCGCAGAGGCTTTTTCAAGACAAAGCAATATCAGCAGACCAGTTATCACAAATTTTATGGGCTGCGTATGGAATTACAAAACCTGTTACAGAGTATAAGTTCTTAAGAGGCGGATTTCGCACATCTCCTTCTGCAGGCGCGCTCTATCCGCTGGAAATTTATGCGATAATCGGAAAAGTGGAGGGGATAGAACCAGGTGCATATAAATATATTTCCGAAGATCATAAAATAGTAAGGGTCATAGATAAAGATGTAAGGAATGAACTTAGCGAAGCTGCAATGGGGCAAAGAATTGTAAGAGAAGCGCCTGTAACAATTTTTTACAGCGCGATATTCAGCAGAACCACAGAGAAATATGGTGAACGTGGTTATAGATATGTATTTATAGATTTAGGTCATTCTGCCCAAAATATTTACTTGCAGGCAGAAGCGCTGCAGTTGGGCGCATGCGCAATCGGCTCGCTCAAAGACAGCAGAGTAAGTCAAATACTAAAGCTTCCAACAGAAGAAGAGCCTTTATCCCTTATGGTAATAGGGTATTATAATACGGCAGGTAGAAACATTAAATTTTCAAATACCTATGCTTTTTGAATATTCTTAGAGTATTGATGTCTCGTCAGAACTATAGAGTTTATTCTGATACATAATTACAGCCTTTTGTTGAGACTATAATTAGCTTATTAAAACAATCAAAAATAGTTCAGTTATTCTTTAATAATCACGCAAAGTCTCATGTTACAGTTAATATAAAAAAATAGAATTATTGTTAAAAAAGTAATGATTTTAATTATTTAGTGCTATAATTAATCTTTGTGATATCATATGGAGGTAAATTATTATGAATTTTGGAGATTTATTTTTATATTTAGCTATTTGTTTAATTGTTACTTTTATTATTATTCTGATTACTCGTGAACTATGGTGTTGGTATTTAAAAATAAATGCCAGAAAAACATTATTAGAAGAACAAAATGCCTTACTAAAAAAAATATTAGCAAATTTAGAAAATAGTAACTCAGAACAAAAATTACAAAAAAGTCCTGCAAGTAATGAATCATCACCGAGTAAAGAAATGATTGTTGCTCAAAGTGTGGTTTTAAGAAAAGAAGCCAACTATGATTCTGGGAGTTTAACTAAATTATACGAAGACGATATTGTTGTACTAAATAAAATTAATAATGAATGGTCTTTAGTTACAACTAAAAAAGGTGAATCTGGATGGTGTTATTCTTCTTGCTTGAAACCTGCAAATAATAATTAGAAGTAAATAAAATAACAAAATTATTATGAAAAACATATTCATTTTCGTAACAAAAAATTAGAAGAAGAATGCAAAAAACAAGTACAAGATAAGGAGTAATTTATAAGTTGTTTATATGATAATAATTTTACTCATAAAAATCAATCTCTGCATAGTAATATAAATAGCGCAAAAGTTTAATTAGCTTGAAATGGGTATGATTATCAGTTAGGATAACTCGTACAATAAAGAACAATAAAAAGTGGGTAGTTTTTGTTTAGGTATAATCTATTCCATAGTAATTCTTATAGCCTGTATTTTAGGCGCGATAGTTGGTCTTAGTGGGGGACTCTTTTTTCGCCCCATCTTTGATGCCATGGGCCACCATAATGTAATGAACATTGGTTTTTTTGCAAGTACCGCTATCCTGTTCATGGCCATAGTCTCTACCATAAAAAAAATCCAGGATGGCACGAAAATCAACCCAAGAATTGCTATATTGATCTCCCTGGGCGCAATTTTGGGCGGTGTGATTGGAAATCTGCTGCTGGAACATCTTCTTGCTTTTTTCCCAAACGAAACAGCCGTCCAATTTATACAAATAGCACTGACAGTAATGGTGCTCATTATTTCCCTGATCTTCACTGCCAAAAACAACCTGCATTATGAATTAAAAAACAATGTCATAATTATCACTCTTGGCATATTACTGGGTACCATTGCCTCTTTTTTGGGTATAGGCGGCGGTCCCCTGAACGTTCCCATATTCATGATTTTCTTTGGTTTGGGGATTAAAGACGCCACAGCCTATTCAATTGTCATCATTCTATTCGCTCATCTCTCGCGTCTTATAACTCTGGGGCTGACTGTGGGTTATCTTTACTTTGATCTTGCGATTCTTCCCTATGTGATAGTTGCAGCCTCGCTCGGCGGCTTAATAGGCGCCAAGCTAACTAAAGTCTTCTCTGACAAAACCGTAAAGCGGCTGTTCCAGGCCACACTCTGCCTGGTTATGCTATTAAATATAGCAAGCGGTCTGATTCTTTTATAAAATATAGAGCTAAGAGACAATATACGAAGTTATGAGAAAAGCATGCGACTGCCGGACTGATGATATGCTATAGATGATTCGAGAAATGTTTATTGTTTTATCCAAAAAGTTTTGGAGGTGGGGGGAGTTGAACCCCCGTCCTAGAGAGTGAAACATAAATATCTACAGGCTTAT
>WRFK01000151.1 GCA_009778835.1 Spirochaetaceae bacterium | reverse complement strand
TTGTAATGAATGATCTTGATAGATACCATCTTGTAATAGATGTAATTGACAAAGTTCCAAAACTTGAGAAAACAGCTGCTCATGTAAAACAGGCTATGAAAAACCGGCTTATTGAGCATAAGCAGTACATCTATGAACATGGAGATGATTTGCCTGCAATTAAAAATTGGAAATGGCCGTATTAAAATATAAAAGCCAATCTGGAGTCCCGATTGGCTTTTTTATTTTGAAATGTTACTGACCAAAGGTTTTTATTTCATTACCAGTTTCTACATCCCAAAGTTTTATTGTATTGTCGCTAGATCCTGAAATAAAAGTTTTGCCATCTGGGCTAAATCCTACAGATCTGACAGTTTTTGAGTGACCGGAAAAAGTTTTAATATCTTCACCGCTTTCAACATCCCAAAGAACGACTGCTTGATCATAACCAGAAATTATGGTTTTACCATCAGGGCTAAAAGATACAGAATAAATATCGGGTGTACCATAATAAAGTGTTTTTATCAATTTAGCAGTAGAAGCATCCCAAAGTTTCAAAGAGGCGTGTAGAGGTATTAAACCTTTTCTTCCAGACCTTGCTCCTGAAATAAAAGTTTTTCCATCAGGACTAAACGCTAAAGTGTTTACCGTATTAAAAAAAATCTGACCTGATGGATGAGTACTAACAGGAACATAAATAACATATTCATGACCTACTTTACATTTACCAGTTTCAATATTCCAAATAACTACATCCATATCTCTTGTATTACCTGTGGCAAGACTTTTACCATCAGGACTGAAGACTACAGGTCCAAGTTGTATAATCCATGATCGATCAGTAATGGTTTTTATTTCTTTACCAGTTTCTACATCCCAAAGTTTCATAGTGGTATCCTCATCCTGAGATCCTGAAACAATAGTTTTACCATCCGGACTAAATGCTACTGATCTAACTTCATTTGTATGACCAGAAAAGGTTTTTATTGTACTACCATTTTGTACATCCAATATTTTTACTGTATTGTCACTATGTACAAAAGCAATTGTTTTCCCATCAGGACTAAACACCACAGAGCCACGACCTGAATAACCAGAAAAGGTTCTAATTAAATTACCAGTATCCACATCCCAATATTGTATTTTTTTGTCAACAGATCCTGAAATAATATTTTTACCATCAGGGCTAAACATTACAGTCACAATTTCTTTAGAAAATATTGATTGTGCAAATAGAAAAAAGAAAAATAATGTTAATAAAAAAAACTTTTTCATAAATACCTCCAATAATTTGCCATAATACTTTTATCATTACCCCTCTTTATAGTAATTATAATATACTAATATTATTACGTGTCAATAATAAAATGATAATCGTATGATAATTGGCTATATGGAAAGCAAAAAACCAATTTTGCGTATAATTCTGGCGATAAATCTAAAAAAGCATAGGAAAACCTTAGGTCTTTCTCAAGAAAAACTAGCTGAAATGGCAGGTTTGTCTTGGCAAACAATAAATAGCATTGAATGTCATCGGACGTGGATAAGTGATAAGACGCTTGAAAACCTTGCCGATGCTCTTAAAATTGAAGCTTTTCAACTATTGTTACCAGTTAAAAATACAAATCTAAAAACAATCAGTTCTGATGAAGCCATGAAAAAACTGGTAAAAATCAAACGTGCTTATGACGATTCTTTCAACGAAATAGTGAATTTAACAAAGAAACCAAAAAAATAAATTTCACGGAATTATACAGATTTTTATTTTAAACCTGCTTTATCCGTGAAAATCTACTTTAATCAGCGGACTTATTTTTATATCAGATCCAGAAATTACTTCCCCAGATGCTCGCGCACAATATTAAGCATCCTTCTTACAGGTTCTGCTGCTCCCCAAAGAAGCTGGTCGCCTACTGTATAAAGAGTTAAATATTCATTTCCAATATTCATCTTTCTTATTCTTCCAACAGGTATTGTTAAAGTTCCTGAAACAGCCGCAGGTGTAAGCTCTTTTTTGGTAACATCCATTTCGTTTGGAACAACTTTTACCCATTCGTTACCCGCTGCAATCATATCATAAATATCTTTAATTGGTACATCTTTTGTTAATTTTATTGTAATTCCCTGACTATGGCAGCGCATTGCTCCGATTCTTACGCAAATTCCATCTATAGGTATCTGTTTTTTTGTCATAAGAATTTTATTTGTTTCTGCCACTCCCTTCCACTCTTCTTTTGTCTGTCCATTTTCATAAGCGCTATCGATCCATGGAATAACACTTCCAGCAAGGGGAACTTTGAAATTCTCAACAGGGAAATCGCTGCTTCGCATTTTTTCTGTAACAAGCCTGTCAACTTCAAGAATTGCAGATGCAGGGTCATAAATCATATTTCCTGCAGAAGATCCAAGAGCTGCCATCTGGGTAAGAAGCTCTTTCATGTTTTGCGCTCCTGCTCCTGATGATGCCTGGTAAGTCATGGTGCTCAACCATTCCACAAGATTATTTTGGAAAAGCGGTCCTATACCCATAAGCATAAGGCTTACTGTACAGTTACCACCAACATAACATTTGATCCCTTTTGCTAAAGCATCATTTATAACATTTCTATTTACAGGATCAAGAATTATAATTGCATCATCTTTCATTCTTAAAGTTGATGCAGCATCTATCCAGTACCCTTTCCAGCCACTAGCCAAAAGTTGTGGATATACTTTTTCTGTGTAGCTTCCACCTTGGCATGTTACAATAACATCCATTGCTTTTAATTTATCTATGTTTTCAGCATTTTCTATAATGCCTGTGCTCATTCCGCCTGCTATTACATCGCTTTTGCCTGCCTGTGAAGTAGAGAAAAATATTTTTTCAAAACCTTTGAAATCATCCTCTTCTACCATTCTTTTCATTAGCACAGAGCCAACCATTCCTCTGTAGCCTACAAAACCTGTCTTTAACACGAGTTTCTCCTCAATTAGATTTATTTTTTTTAATATAAATATAATACTTATGGATTGCCGGGTCGGTCAAGCCGCCCGACAATGACAGGGTGCAATAATCAGTGGATTGCAGATCAGCAAGCTGCCCGGCAATGATGAAGCCCCCTACTTTAACTATTTCCAGATCAATACCGAAGGATTGTAGTCCTCAGGTGGATTATATCCTAAAAGCTCAATACATGTTGCTGCAATGGAACTTACTCCAAGTCCTTCTCTTAACTGCCTGCCATATTCTTCTTTATATTCAGGATCAAATATTATACAGGGTACAGGATTAAGCGAATGAGCTGTCTTTGCTTTTGGTTTTCCATTTTCCTTTATTTTAACTCTTCCATCTTTTTCATGTTCATACATATCATCAGCATTCCCATGGTCTGCTGTAACAACCATTATCCCTTTTGCTTCTTCAACAACTTTCATCAATCTGCCAAGACAAATGTCAAGAGCTCCCATTGCGCATACAGCAGCCTCAAAAATACCAGTATGGCTTACCATATCACCATTAGGAAAATTAAGTCGTATAAAGCCATATTTATCTGATTTTATTGCTTCAATTACTTTGTCTGTAATCTCTGCGCACTTCATCCATGGCCTCTGTGAAAATGGAACAATATCTGATGTTATCTCAACATAATCTTCAAGCTCTTCTGAAAATTTACCTGTTCTGTTGCCATTAAAAAAATAGGTTACATGACCGAATTTTTGAGTCTCACTTATTGCATACTGTTTAACACCTGTTGAAACAAGATACTCGCCTATTGTCTTGTCTATTGACGGAGGGTTTACAAGGAACTGTTTTGGGACATGGGCATCGCCATCGTATTCCATCATCCCTGCATATTCAACATTTGGATATCTCTTTCTGTCAAAACGGGTAAAATCTTTTTTCTCAAAAGTTTCTGTGATTTCAAGAGACCTGTCGCCTCTGAAGTTATAAAATATAACAGAATCTCCATCCTCAATAGTGCCAACTGGTTTTCCATCTTTCTCAATTACAAAAGGGGGAATATCCTGATCAATAGCTCCTGTCTCTTTTCTGAGTACTTCAACAGCTTCATGCGCTGATTTAAACATTCTCTCTTCTCCAAGAACATGGGTTTTCCACCCTTTCTCAACCATACTCCAGTTAGCGCCATATCTGTCCATTGTAATAACCATTCTCCCGCCGCCGGAAGCAATTGCGCAGTCAAAAGAGCTGCTCTTAAGAGATGACAGAAAATCTTCAAAAGGATCAATATATTCCAAAGCAGAGGTTTCTCCTACATCCCTTCCATCCAGGAGAATATGCACACGCACTTTGGATGCTCCATCTTCTTTTGCTTTAGTGATCATTGCTTTAAGATGATTATTATTGCTGTGAACATTTCCATCAGAAAATAGTCCTATAAAATGAAGTGTCTTATTTTTTGTTTTTACATTTGAAACAAGTTTATTCCAGATATCTCCTTTAAACATATTTCCTGTTTCAATTGATTCGCTGACAAGCTTTGCGCCTTGAGCATAGACTCTGCCGCATCCCATTGCGTTATGGCCTACCTCGCTGTTTCCCATATC
>WRFK01000150.1 GCA_009778835.1 Spirochaetaceae bacterium | reverse complement strand
TATTTACGCAGGAATAAGTTCAAGAAACAGCAGGATTATTTCAGCAGAAAGGCTTATAAAAGAAGCAGAAGGAGCTATTTTAAAAGCAACTTCAGGATCTGACAATATTGTTGCTTTTAAATCAGATCCTGAAAAATTTAGAGAAATGATCGCAAAACAGAATTCACTTTAATTCTTCAATAATCCTTTCAAGTGAAACAAGAATTCTTTCAACCTTATAAAGTGAAGCTTCATATCTATAATCGCCTCCCCTTATACCAAATAAAACATTCTGTTCTTCAAGAACTTTTATATCAAAAATAATTCTGCCGTAAGCATCTGTTTCAATTTCTATTTCAGCATTTTTATCTGTTATATAATCTTCTGTAAAACTATCCCCGGCAAAAGAAGCAATATTATTCAAAAGCATATCTACACTATTTTTATCAATAACTTTTCCGTTTATATCTTTCCATTCAGAACTGTTTTTTGTATATTCTCTTTTCATTGAAAAATTCAACATTGCCATTGTATCTCTAAATTTATTATCTGTTTTAATTTTCACAGCTCCTATGGTATTGCTATCAACATCTTCTGGCAATACTCTAAGATGACTCCAGTAGGTTAAGTCCCGTGTAAAATATCTTATTATTGGAGCATCAATAAGATAAACTTCATCGGATAATGATGTCCTTATATATTCTCCGCTTCCTTCGGCAGGACCTTTTTTGCCAATATGAAGACTAAAAAGTTCGTTATTCGAAGAATTATAGAAAAAAGCATCTTTGCTTTTTCCCTCAGTAAGGTCAAATTTATCCCAGATTTTTGAATCTGAACCTGCGATCTGATATTTTGTAAGTTTAAAAACAGAATCTATAAAATTTTCAATTTTATCTGCAGCTGCCGGATATTTTTTGTTGTTATAAGTATAATACCATTTTTTATCTTCTTTCTGCAAAAAAAGATCCCCTGTTTCTGCCAAGTTAATTTTTATTCCGGATATTTTACTAATAACTGCTTTATCCAATATTGGCTGCGATGCTCTCTTCTTAGTAATATTTCCTGATGAAAAAATTGTTCCTGTAATATATGATGCCAAAAGGAAAACAATAATTCCCGATAACAGTTTTATTTTTTTACCATATTCCATATTAAAATCCCCTACTTAAACTTCTCTTATTTTTCTTCTTATAAAATGAACAATTGCAAAAATTATTATTGAAAGAGGTATTATAACAATATTTACAAGATGTACAAATAAAATAGCAATATTTCTTCTCTCTGGTTTTTCTATTTTATTAAGTCTTAAATCTCTTCTGTCTCTGGTTTTTATCTGCAAGAACGAATCATCACTTGAAAGCCATTCAATAGCATTTTCAAAAAAGATTATATTATAATGGCTGTCGGAGAATTCAATAATATCTGCAGCAAATTCCGAATCGCCAATAACAATAATTCTTGTATTTTTACCTGTTTTATTTGTAAAAGCGCTTTTAAAAGTCCCGGATGCTGCATATCCCAAAGCAATTTGACGTTGGTCATTGCCTTTATATCTCATTAAAGAACTTACTTCCTGCGGAGATGTTGTTATATAATCATCAAGTGTCCATGCCTGGTCGGTTGTAGCCAGAAGCCTTTCATAAGTTATCCCTTCCATCTCTTCTATGCTAATAGAGCTTGCCCATAGCAGATCAAGCCCGCTAAATCTGGCAGTTATTGGGTTATCTTTTGATACATTCTGACCAAGAATACTTATCCATTGAGGATATTGCATTGGAAACATACCTCTCAATGGTATTCTTTTTGCATATTTATCAAGCACTAAATCGTTATTTACTGTTATTCCATATTTTTTTAACATCTCAATAGCCGGAGAATTCTCAAGTTTTACTGCTGTAACAAGATTACGCGCATCAACATCAACACCTTCCATAGCAAATAATACTTTTCCGCCGTCCATTATATACTCATCAACATAAAGCATATCGCCATCTGTCAAATCTTTATTGCCAAGAACTGCCAGAACAGAAATCGAAGCCGGGATTTCCTGCCCGGGTTTTATAATTTCTATCTTATAATTATTTTTTAGTATGTCATTAAGATACGAATAGTGGTTTTCAATGCTTTTTCCCGAATCTCCGATCAGAATGCCCAAAGAGAGATCAATATCTTCAACGAGTTTTCTTATTCTGTATGTAAGTTCATATTCTATTGTTTCAAGAGCAATAGTAAAAGGAATTGTTTCAATTTTATCCATGTACTGTATTACAATTCCGGAATAAACCACTGTAAATGACTGCTCATTTTGTTCATATATCTCAATCTGCTGCGGTATTATGCCAAGGCTTTCTGCCCTGCTTACCATACCCGAAGTCGCAGGATCCATAGAATTTACAGTAATTCGGCCTTTTGAATGGGCAGCATATTCATAAAGTATATCCTCTATTTCCAATGCAACAGGGGTAATTGCTTTTATCTTATCGGATATAAAATAAGTAATATGTATCCTGTCCGGGAGAGAAGATATAATTCTCTTTGTTGTATTGGATATTGTAAAAGTTTTATTTTTAGTTAGATCCATACGGCTAAAAAAAACCATACTATTCATTGCAAGCAGTATAAAAATCACGCTTGTTAGTATTATAAGAATTATTTCCTTTGTTTTATTCTTTTGCATTATATATCTCCGTTACTTCCTTAAGTTTATGACTTTGACATTCAGATAAAGGAAATAAAAAATAATTATAAAAAAATAGAACATATCCCTTGTATCGATAAGCCCTTTTCTAAATGATTCAAAATGAAAAGAAAAAGATAAATAACTGAATATCTTGCTTAATACCGCAGTTGGGTTCATAAAAAATGAAATATCTCCAATTAGTGTAATAAAAAGTATTGCAACTACGCTAAAAATATAAGCGCTTATCTGGTTGGAAGTTATCGAAGAGATAAATTGCCCAATCGCTAACCCTGCTGCGCCAAGAAGGAGAGTTCCGAAATACTCGCCAATTATCTGCCCTGATTCAAAATCCCCAAGGATGCTAAGAGTAATAGGAACAAATACAGTTATGCCCAGCATTATTGCAAGCAGTGTAAGAGAGCTTAAGAATTTAGCAAGCACAAGTTCCCAGTTTGTTAACGGCAGAGTAAAAAGCAGCTCTGCTGTTCCTACCTTCTTTTCCTCTGCCCATGATCTCATGGTTATAGAAGGTATCAAAATAATAAAAATCAATGGCATTAAAGCAAAATAGCTTCTAAGGTTGGCAACATTTCTTGCAACAAACTGACTAAAAAGAAAAAAATAAACATTACAGATAAGTACAAAAAAAAGCACTACAAGATATGCTATAGGAGAATTAAAATATGATTTAATTTCCTTTTTATATAATCCAATTATATTCATTTTTCATCTCCCTCTGCGGTAAGTTTAATAAATATATCTTCGATGCTTACTTTTTCCGGAATCATAGATAATATTTTAAAGTTATTTGAAACTGCCCAATCAAATAATTCCTCTCCGCATGAAGTATCATTTTTTACAGAAAGTTTGATATCAATCAATCCATTATCTTTTTTATCAAATAATAATATTTCATTGACTGTATTGATTTTTTCAATAGATGATTTGACACTTCCAATATCAGATGCTTTTAAAATAATGGAATATCTAAAATCTCCCTGCATTTCTTTTCTTATTTCCTCTGCAGTGCCTCGCGCTACTATTTTTCCGCGGTTAAGAATAAGAACCTTGTTGCACACAGCATCTACTTCCTGCAATATATGGGTTGAAAGAATTACTGTTTTGTGTTCTCCGAGTTTTTTTATGAGCTTTCTTATTTCAATTATCTGGTTGGGGTCAAGACCTGTTGTGGGTTCATCAAGTATTAATATTTCAGGCGAATGGATAATAGCCTGGGCAAGCCCTGTTCTCTGCCTGTAACCTTTTGATATTTTTTCAATAGGCCGGTTTATTACCTGCTCAAGGCCGCATTCCGCAACTACCCTGTCTATCTCTTTTTTTCTCTTTTCCTTTGCAATTTTTCTTACATCACAAATAAAAAGCAAATATTCAAGAACAGTAAGATCATTATAAAGAGGTGCCATTTCAGGAAGATAGCCAATAGATTCTTTAACTTTTAAAGAATCCGAATAAACATCATAATTGTTTATTAATGCTTTTCCTTTTGTAGGGAAATGATATCCTGTAAAAACTTTCATTATAGTTGTCTTGCCTGCGCCATTAGGGCCCAATAATCCGACAATTTCACCGCGCCCTATGGATAGAGTTATGTCCTCCACAGCAGTAAAAGAGCCATACTTTTTTTCAATATTTTCTGCCTGTATCATTTTTATTGATACCTCCAACAATATTAGATATTAATCTTTATTTTTAATATTTAATGCCTGTCTGTCTCTTGTAAGAAATGTGTCCGGAAAAACAGTTTTTGCCTCTTCCAGAAGCTTGGCCAGTTCCCTGTCATTATATCTGGGACTGTAATGGATAAGCCCAAGGCTGTTGATCCCTCCGGCAAGGCGAGCAATTTCTGCTGCCTGCTTTG
>WRFK01000149.1 GCA_009778835.1 Spirochaetaceae bacterium | reverse complement strand
GCTTGCAGTAAACCCTTTAGGCAAAGAAAGAATAGGCAAACTTATTTTGAGGTTTGCTATACCCAGTATTCTAAGCAATATGATAAATGCCATTCATAATATTGTTGATCAGGTTTTTATAGGGCAGGGAGTAGGAATACTGGGAAATGCAGCAACTAACGTTGCATTCCCCCTTACTACAATAGCAACAGCTATTGCGCTTCTTCTTGGAGTAGGGAGCTCTTCCAATTTTAATCTTAATCTGGGCGCAGGCAACAGGGAAAAAGCCGCTCGTATAGCAGCCACAGGAATTTCCATGATGTTTATATTTGGGATCCTCCTTTGTGTTGTTGTAAGGATATTTCTTAAGCCACTTTTGCATATTTTTGGTTCTCCTGAAGAGGTGTTTCCGTATTCTTTTACATATACAGGAATAACTTCTTTTGCTTTGCCTCTTATGATCATTTCAACAGGACTCAGTGTCCTTATTCGTTCAGATGGCAGCCCAAAATACGCCATGATGTGTATTTCCAGCGGAGCTATTTTACATACAATACTTGATCCTATTTTTATTTTTGTGCTTGATATGGGAATAGCAGGCGCTGCTATTGCTACAAATATAGGGCATTTTCTGGCATGTTTTCTGGCTGTACGATATTTGTTTAAATTTAAAACAGTAACTTTAAAAAGAGAGTATTTTTTTCCAAAATTAAATTTATTTAAGGCCATTGCTTCACTTGGGGCAGCATCATGTTTTAATCAGCTTGCTATGACTCTTACACAGATCATAATGAATAATACTTTAAGACATTATGGGGCTTTATCGAGATATGGAAGTGATATTCCCATAGCTGTTGTAGGAGTTATATTAAAAGTAAATATACTCTTTATGGCATTTGTACTTGGTATTGCTCATGCATGCCAGCCTATTGTTGGATTTAACTATGGCGCTAAAAATTATGAGCGCGTTAAAAAAACATATATAAGAGCTATTATTTCTGTTACTGTTATTGCAATTATTACTTTTACATGTTTTCAGCTTTTTCCAAGACAAATTGTAGGAATTTTCGGGCAGGGAAGCGAAATGTATTTTATTTTTGCTGAACGATATTTCCGTATATATATGCTTTTTATTTTTATGAATGGTATTCAGCCTCTTACTGCGAATTTTTTTACTTCAATAGGAAAAGCAACAAGAGGTATTTTTATTTCAATGACAAGGCAAATAATTTTTTTACAGCCGCTTATTCTGATTTTTCCAATATTTATGGGAATAGATGGAGTTATGTATGCAGGTCCTATTGCCGATGGAGCAGCTGCAACCCTTGCCATTATTTTTATTTTACATGAATTTAAAAGAATGGGAAAGCAGGGGCAGGTAACTGGAGCTATTCAGTAATTTATATTCTTCAAAATAATCAATGATTTTTGGTGGATAATCAGGCCGATATTTTGCGTAGTTATGAAAATCTTTCTGTACTATCTTTCATAAATAAATGTTTATTTTATCCAATCCTCTATTTTTAAATCTTTTATTTTTTCAAATTCTCTTATATTATTAGTTACTAATGTCATCTTCAATGATTTTGCATGTGCCCCTATTAGCATATCCAAAGGGCCTATTAAGCAATTTTTATCTTTTAGATATTTTTTAAGTATTCCATATTCTTTAGAAGCATTTTCATCAAAATCCTTGATTTCAAATATTGATAAAAATTCAATTAATGCTATTCGATTTCTTGCTTTATATTCGCGATCAGCATTTTCAATTCTGAATTCCAATTCAGCAAGAGTTATACTGGAAATGTATAATCCTTTTTTTCTATTTTTCTTTAATTGTTCCAATACTTTTTCATGTTTTTTCTTGATTATAAAGATACACATATTTGTATCAAGTAAAAACATCAGAACTTTTCCCTATCTTGATCTATTCCTTGAAATCTTCCTTCAGACATAAAGTCATTGGAGAAACTGTTTAATCCATGCAGAAATACTTTCCATTCTTTATCAACCGGAAATAAAATTACAGCTTCTCCTACCTTTTGGATATATACATTTTCTCCGTTAAATTTATATTCTTTAGGTAACCTAACAGCTTGACTTCTGCCATTTAAAAATAATCGTGCTGTTTGCATATTTCTCTCCTGCGATATAATATATACCACGATATATACCATGTCAAGGCTTTTATTATGGAAACAAGTCAAAGGCCGCAAAATGAGAATAAAGGATAAATTCTATTGCCTAAAGAGAGAACCTGTGTTTTACCATTTATTTGTCAGCATAAAAATCGCTGGAATAAATGCTGCGAAAAGTCCTACTGCTATGCTTAAATAAGGGAATATTTTTTCAAGTTTTAATTTTAATACCAACTCCAAAAATCCTTCGAGCCAAAGAATTGCCCATATGCCCCACAAAAGTACAAAACGTATATCTACACCATAAGACAATATAGCCATAATTGATGCATATATGGCTACAAATAAGGAGAATAATCCAAACGGACGTAAATCAAGTTTAAATAAATAATTTGCAGCAATAAATAAATATGTAATACCAAATAAAAAGCCAGAAGCAACATTTTGATACTGCATAATATCATTGGCTTTTGCCAGCATTATGATATTGCCTGTTACAATTATAAATCCTGTGAAAAGATTCATGACTGCAATAGATTTTCCATCGGTATTGAAAAACCTGTGTAGGCCATTCGATACAAGTGTAATACCAACGAATAGCAATGATATTCCCAAAAATCCCATAATAACTCCTCCAAAATAAAAGTGCTTATACTTTAATTTATTTTTTATAGTGAAAATCTGTGGCAATTAAAAAAGGTTACCGAAGGCATGTTGGATGTTGGTACCTGCGTACGCTCCTTCGATAACCCTTTTACAATATCGCTCTGAACTAAGGTCTTAGAATAATATCTTTAAGTCCAGGAAATTTCTTAATATCTTTATCAATACCTTTTAGCCTGTCTTTGTTTTCATAATTCTTGTCCTGGAAGCTATATTTAAAATTAGTATGAATATCATAGCTGCCATCAAGCAGGGCTTTTGTATCTTCTGTCATAACAAGCTCTTCATCTGTAGGAATCACAAAGATTTTTACTTTTGAATCTACTGTTGAAATTTCAGTCTCTGCATTCTTTGTCATTGAATTTTTATTCTTCTCTGGATCGATTTTTATTCCAAACTCTTCAAGACCAGATGTTGCAAGAACTCTTGTGTCAGGCCCTCTTTCTCCAACACCTGCTGTAAATACAATAGCATCAACTTTTCCAATGGCAAAAGAATATGAACCAATATATTTTTTTATCCTGTATGATTCCATTTCCTGCGCAAGGATGGCTCTCTCATTACCTTCATGCGCTGCAATTTCAATATCTCTTCTGTCAACCCATTTTTCTGTTATGCCAAGTACCCCGCTTTTTTTATTAAGTGCATTTTCTGTATCAACAGGCGCCATACCTGTTTTTTTCATTATATAAAATGATATTGCAGGGTCGTGGTCTCCGCTCCGTGTTCCCATAATAAGCCCTTCAAGCGGAGTAAGCCCCATTGATGTATCATAAGAGACTCCGTTTTTAACAGCATTGATACTTGAACCATTGCCAATGTGAGCAATTATAACATTTGTTTTAAATGGGTCTTTTCCAAGAAGCACAGCAGCTCTTTTTGCTGTATAGAGAAATGATGTTCCATGAAAACCATATCGCCTTACACCATACTTTTGATACCACTCATAGGGAAGGGCATAAAGATATGATTTTTTCTCCATAGTCTGATGCCATGCAGTATCCATAATTGCGCAGTGAGGAACATTTGGAAGTTCTGCTTTTGCTGCTTTTATGCCAATAATATTTGCAGGATTATGCAAAGGAGCTAAATCCTGGATAGAATTAAAATTATTAATAACTTCATCATTGATTATTATTGATTTATTAAATTTTTCTCCGCCATGAACAACTCTGTGTCCAACAGCTTTTATATCGCTGATAGAGTTGATAGCGCCTACTTTAGGGTCAATAAGGGTTTTCATTATTAAATCAATTGCTTCTTTATGAGTAGGGCATGAATGTTCAAGTTTATATTCTTCTTTTCCGCTTGCATTATGTTTAATAAAAGCTCCCTCAAGAGATATTCTTTCGACAATACCATTTGCCAGAACTTCTTTTTTGTCCCAATCATAGACCTGATATTTTAAAGAAGAGCTTCCACAGTTAAGTGTTAGAATTACCACAAATTTCCTCCTAAACTGATTTTTCCAGGCAATTACTGATCAAATCCTTAATTGATTTTACCAGTGTTTATCGAATAATTTTGCATTAAATTACCAAAATTTACAAGTATGAAAAATATTATGAAGCAAAAAAGCAAAATCCTCTGTTTCTTATCTTTAATAAAATATGGCAAAAAAAATTATAGTAATAGCTCTTTTTATGCTGATATTTCCTCTATTTGCTTTTTCTGAAAAAAAACCAGGAAAAGAATTGTTGCTAAAAGCGCGCATGGGCAGCGAAAAAGGGATTGAAAATCTTGTCTCTGTAGGGAATTCCAGGTATCAGATTCTTTTTATGG
>WRFK01000148.1 GCA_009778835.1 Spirochaetaceae bacterium | reverse complement strand
GTTACACGAACATTTATTTGAGTGATTGTTCCTGATATTGGCGCTTTGACATATACCATGTCATTGGCAGCTTTGAGGTTTGTCTGGCTCAACTCATACTGCATTCTTACAACATCAAAATCCTGTTTGGAAATATCATTGCTTTTGAACAAAAAGCTATAGCGTTCATAAGCAGTGCGCGCATTGTCGTGAGCCAAAACAGCTTGTTGCAATGTCCTGTTATCTGCTGAAAAAGAGACAATTATATCGTTTTGTTTGACTGTTGCCCCAACCTTAACTGAAATGGTTCTGACTACATCGTCAAGGCCTGCGTATGCTGTTGATTCGGAACTGGCATTAATAAGGGCAGGGTATTTAAGGTATACCGAGAAATCCTCGGGCACAAGTTCCCGTACGCTTACGGGCTGACCATTTTCCGCATGAAGCTGTTCCATGCTTGCTGCTGTGTTTTTTTTATCTCCGCCACAGGAAAGGAGTAGAAATATCGAAATAGAAAGAATGAAATAGATTGTTTTCCGTAACATAATAACCTCCAAAAATTTATCTCGTCTGAGATACCTTTAATATAGGAGGCAAATATTATTCGTTGTTAAGAAGTTGTTAAAGAATTGTTAAATCGTAATTATTTTCAGGAATTCTCTTAAAATTCGTCTTACAGAGACAAAAAAACACAAAATATATTATATTTTTCTGTATTTTGTGCTTTTGAGAGAGATATTTCCATAATATTTATTAAATTTTCAGGCAAACAGTAAAGGTTGAGCCTTCTTTTTGCTTACTTTCTACTATTATAGTTCCGCCTAATAGGGTTAAAGTCCGCTTGACCAGGGCAAGGCCAAGGCCATTTCCTTCCTGTGAATGGGAAGTATCTCCCTGATAGAATTTATCGAAAACCCGTTTTTTTGTCTCTTCATCCATGCCACAGCCATTGTCAATTACAGAGACTTGCGCAAAACCATCCTTGGCTTTTAGTTTTATAAAAATGCTGCCGCCTGGATTGGTGAATTTGATAGCATTGGAAATGAGGTTATTCCATACAAGTTCCAGCATATTTTCATCGTAACAGACAGTAATGTCTTCCAGTTCTGCGTCAAAATTTATGTTTTTTCGTTCCCACAATTCCTCAAAAGCAAGAGCGCAGCGCCGGATCTGTTCGCTGAGATAAAAAGGCTGTGACTCGGGTATTATTTCCTGATTCTCAAGTTTGTTTAGCCTTAGAATATTGCTTACCAGTGTTGAAAGCTTTTGCGATGCCTCTATTATTGTTTTGATGTAGTCATGTCGTTCGTCTCCATTCAAGGCATCATTTTGCAGAGCTGTGGCGTAACTTTGGATAACCGCTAAAGGTGATTTTATTTCATGGGATACATTTGCGATAAAATCATTTTTTAGGGTTTCAATGCTTTGCAGTTCCTGAGCCATGGTATTGAAGTCATCGAACATCACCTCTACATCATCTTTTTTCCCATCCTTTCGCAGCGGAGTAATGCGGGCCGAAAAATCACCTTGTGTAACTTTTCGCGCTGCATCTCTTAGTTTTCTCATTGGACGGTTCCATGAAATATATCGAATAAATGCAGTAAATACTGTTAAAATAGCAGCTGCAATAGCTATATATCCTATAAGAAAGTTGATCACAAACTGAATATTGGTTTCAAGCAAACCACGATCTAAAAATTCCTGGTACAACCACATATGAAAACCATTGAACGCTGCCAATACCCAAAATAATATAAAATATTCTTTTATTGATGAGTAACCAACATTGATCCGGGGATCTTTTCCTTTTTTCACTTTAATACTGCCTTGTAGCCAAGACCATGAACAGTAATTATTTCAAAGTCTTTGCAATCTGCGAATTTTTCCCTAAGTTTTGTAATATACACATCAACCGAGCGGGGGATGGTTTCTGTTTCTGTGCCCCAAAATTCATCCATAAGCTGAATACGGGTAAAAGTTTTTTTTGGATACGACAGGAGTTTGAACAGGACATTGAATTCTTTAACAGTAAGGGGAATCTCTGTTTCATTAAGTGATGCTGTCATCTCATCTGCATTGAGCGTAAGGCTTCCGACAGAGAGTTTCTTTTCATTTGCTATGTTTGCCCTGCGGAGCAATGCCCCTATTCGCAGAAGAAGTTCATCCATATCAACAGGTTTTATCATATAATCATCAATGCCAATACGGAACCCCTTTTCTTTTGATGCAAGATCATCCCTTGAGCTCATAAACAAAATCGGGATGGACTTGTCCTGCTCTCTTACCAGAGATGCGAGTTTAAATCCATCTATTCCGGGCATCATAATATCTGAAATAATAAGGTCAACTTTTATGTCGATCATTTTGTCAAAAGCTTCCATAGCTTGTGTACAGGCAACTGTGTTATACCCATGTTCGCCCAAATAAGCGCAGACGATTTTATTGAGTTTTGGATCATCTTCTATAACCAGGATCGTGACCATTGGGGTCCTCCTTGTTTGCAATTTGAAGTTAAGCGTACACCTTTAATTGTTATACCATATTAAAAAATTGTTAAAAATATGTTAAATCTGACATTCTTGTAATTACAATTCTTAACATCAGTTTTACGATTTTTTCCAAATTATTAAAGCAAAATCCATGTTTGTACAGTAATAAAGAATAGGAGTACAGGCATGTATATTATTGATGTTAATTTTAAAGCCTTGACTTTTTACTGATAATGTCCGACAATAACAGTAAGAGCAATGAAGAGAATGAAAAATACTCTTGGAATCCGGAAAAGCGAAAAGGCATTATTGCGAAGCGCGGATTAGATTTTGTCGAACTGGCAGATTTTATATTTGCAGATCCTAAATTATCAATCATACCAGATGCAAGGCAGGATTATAGCGAAGAAAGATATCTTGCTTATGCAGAGGTAGGAGGCGAGCGATTCTGTTTGTGTTTTACGCTGCGTGAAGAGAGAATACATTTAATAACTATTTTTAAAAAACACTATGACGCGCAATGGAGGAGAAATTATGAAAATGCATAAAATAACGAAACCAAAAATGACTCCTAAAATAAGGAATATGATAAAAAAGGCCCCTGCATTTAATATTGAGGATATAGAGGAATTAAAAGATTTCAAACCCGGTCCTGTTGTTGCCCGCGGTTTTGCTCAGTTTAAAGAATATATAAACAGGAAGGGGAGACCCAAAGCCAGGAGCCGCAAGGAGAAAATTTCCATACGTCTGCCAGAGGATACAGTGGCTAGTCTTCGGGAGGTAGAGGGATACAGCACAATTCTTGGCAACTACATAATGAGCGGAATAGAAAGCGGCGCGCTAAGGCTCCCTCAATCTTCCGGTAAATCCTGATACTTCAAACAAGTCAAATAATCCCTGCGCCTTTTTATCATCATTTTATCATCAGTGCTACTTTCATTTGATTTTGCAAAGTGCAGAGGCATTGCGATTAATTAAAAAAAGAGTTTAATATTAGATATATTTATCGATAAATTCAGTATAGTGAAGTATTATCTTTGCTTTGCGGAGACATTCGGACTATAAAAGCTGCTTGCGCGGCTAAGAAAGAGACCCTTTGCATCATTTGGATGCGCAAAAATATTATATATAATAGAAGAAGATATGGCAAAAAAGAACCGGGAATATGATGAAAGTAAGATAAAAACCTTAAGCTCTCTGGAGCATATAAGGCTAAGAAGCGGAATGTATATCGGCAGGCTTGGAGATGGCAATAATCCTGATGATGGAATTTATGTTCTGCTCAAAGAAGTTATCGATAATAGTATTGATGAATTTATAATGGGCTTTGGCAGCAAGATACTTGTTGAAGTTTCAGGGAAAGTGGCAAAAGTAAGAGATTTTGGGCGGGGTATCCCTCTTGGCAAAGTCATTGATTGTGTTTCGATTATTAATACAGGCGCAAAATATAATGATGAGGTTTTTCAGTTTAGTGTTGGACTAAACGGCGTTGGAACAAAAGCAGTAAACGCTCTCTCTTCCCATTTCAGGGTAGTTGCTGTAAGAGATGAAAAATATATGGAAGCTGTTTTTGAGAGAGGGGTTCTTAAAAGCCAGAAAACAGGAGCTAAAAAAGGGGAAAAAAACGGCACTTATGTTGAGTTTATTCCTGATGCTGAAATTTTCGGGGATTATGCATATAACAATGAATTTATAGAACAGCGGCTTTGGAATTATGCATACCTTAACAGGGGATTGACCCTGTATCTTGGCAAAGAAAAATTCCATTCGGAAAAAGGGCTTTATGATCTTTTAAACGCGGAAGTAGGGGATGATATTTATTATGATATAGCGTATCACAAAGCAGATAAAATAGAGTTTGCATTTACCCATACAAAATCTTACGGAGAAACTTTTTTCTCATTTGTTAACGGACAATTTACAAGCGATGGTGGAACGCATTTAAGCGCTTTCAGGGAGGGCTTGCTAAAGGGTGTTAATGAATATTTCAGAAAGAACTATTCGGGCCAGGATGTGCGCGAAGGTATTACAGGCGTTGTGGCAATAAAACTTAAAGATCCTGTTTTTGAAAGCCAGACAAAAAATAAACTTGGAAATACAGAAATAAAAAGCTGGATAATCAATG